>NZ_JABAZW010000091.1:0-22900 GCF_018608325.1 Brevundimonas sp.
GGTCTGGATTGGAGCGGCCGGTTTCCCGAACTGGCGGCGGATGCCGCCGGTTGGCCTGATGCGGTGATCGACGGCGAACTCTGCGCGCTGGACGATGACCACATGCCCGACTTCAGCGCGCTCCAGGCGGCGATCTCGAACGCGGGTACGGGCCGCCTGATCTATTTCGCCTTCGACCTGCTGTTCGAAGGCGGCGAGGATTTGCGCAAGCTGCCGCTGTCGCACCGCAAGGCGCGGCTGCAGGCCTATGTGGACCGCGTCGACAAGGCAGGCGGCTCGCGGCTGCGTTACGTCGAGCATTTCGCCTCGACCGGCCAGGCGGTGCTCGAGAGCGCCTGCCGGATGCATCTGGAGGGCGTGATCTCCAAGAAACTGGACGCCCCCTATCATGCCGGGCGCTCGACCGGATGGGTCAAGTCCAAGTGCCGGGGCCGCGACGAGGTGGTGATCGGCGGCTGGTCATCAGAGGGCGGGACGCGGTTCCGCTCCCTGCTGGTCGGCGTACGAAAAGACGGAGCCTTGCGCTATCTGGGGCGGGTCGGGACGGGCTATGGCGATGCGGTCACCCGGACGCTGGTCCCGGCCCTGAAGGCTGAGGCGGCGGACAAGAGCCCGTTTGCCGGACCTGACGCGCCCAAGGCGGCCAAGTACATCCACTGGCTGAAACCGGTGCTGGTCGCCGAAGTCGAGCACGGCGGATACACCGAAGCTGGTTCGCTGCGCCAGGCAGCGTTCAAGGGCTTGCGGGAGGACAAGCAAGCCACCGAGGTCACTGAGGCGCCGCAGCCGCCCACCGACGTGAAGCCGCAAAAGAAGACGACCAAGACGGTTCGGCCGGCCTCGAAACCCGGCAAGGTCGTGGTCGCCGGCGTCACACTGTCCAGCCCTGACAAGGTGCTGTGGCCCGCTGTCGGCGACCGGCCCGCGATCACAAAGGCCGATCTGGCGCGATACTTTGAGGCGGCGGCGGAGCGCATCCTGCCGCATGTCGCGGATCGCCCCACATCGATCATCCGGGCGCCCGAAGGCATAGGCGGCGAGATGTTCTTCCAGCGCCACGCCATGAGCGGATCGAACCCGCGCCTTAAGCTGATCGACGTCAAGGCGCGCACCCCCTATGTCGCCGCGGTCGATGTCGGCGGGCTGGTCGCCATCGGCCAGTCGGGCGGGCTGGAGTTGCATCCCTGGGGCAGCAAACCGGGCGATCCTGAGACGCCGGAACAGATCACCTTCGACCTCGACCCCGACGAAGGGCTGGATTTCGCCGACGTGATCGCGGCGGCCAGGGTCGTGAAGGCGAAACTGGAAGACCTCGGGCTGACGCCCTTCGTCAAGACGACGGGAGGCAAGGGGCTGCATGTTGTCACGCCGATCAAGACCGATGCGCGGTCCCGCGTGACCTGGGAGCAGAACAAGGCCTTCGCCAAAGCGGTCTCGGAGTCTATCCGGGCCGATGCGCCCGACCGGTTCACCACGACCCTGTCGAAGAAGGCGCGTGGCGGGAAGATCTTCATCGACTATTTGCGCAATGGCCGGATGGCGACGGCGGTAGCCCCCTGGTCGCCGCGCGCCCGGCCGGGGGCAGGGATCGCGTTCCCGCTGTCGTGGGATCAGGTTGGGCCGGGGCTCGACCCGGCGGCGTTCAATCTGTGGACCTATCCGGTTCTGTTGAAGAAGCCCGACCCGTGGGTGGACTTCCGCGCTTCAGCGGCGAACCTGAAGCCAGCGCTGAAGAGGATAGGTCTCGGACCGCCTCTCCCCCGTGCCGGTAAAGGATCAGGCGGCTGACTTCTTCTTGGTCGCAGGCTTCTTCGCCGGCGCCTTCTTGTCGCCTCCGCCGCCCTTGAGGCTGTTCTTCAGCGCCGCCATCAGGTCGATGACATTGGTGTCGTCCGGTTCAGCGATATCGATCAGGCCCTTGCCGCCCTTTGTCTTGGACTTGATCATCTCGCGCAGCGCCTCGTCATAGCGGTCCTTGAACTGGGAGGCGTCGAAGTCGCCCTCCTTCTGGCTGATGATCCGGGCGGCGATCTCCACCATGTCGGCGTCCGCCTTCACCGTCGGAATATCGTCGAAATAGTCGGCGGCGTCGCGCACCTCATCATGTGCGCGCAGGGTGTAGGCGATCAGCCCCTTGTCGCGCACCTCCAGCGCCAACTGCCGCTCCTTACCGCGCAGGACCAACTGCCCCAGGGCGACCTTGCCTTGCTTCTTCATGGCGTCGCGGATGACCGCAAAGGCTTCGACGCCCGCCCCCTTTTCCGGCACCACGAAGAAGGGATCGTCCCAGAAGAGACGGTCGATGTCGGCTTCGTCCACGAATCTATCGATGGAGATCGTCTTGGTGCTCTCCAGCTTGACCTGATCGAAGTCGGCGTCATCGAACAGGACATATTCGTCCTTGGACACCTCATAGCCGCGCACCAGGTCGCTGCGTTCGACGGGCCCCGTGTCGGGGTCTGTCGGCACCATGCGAATTCGGTTGTTGGTGTCCGGATTGATCAGGTGAAACCGGACGTCATTGTTGCTGGTTGTTGCCGTATAGAGCGCCACCGGGCAGGTGACCAACGACAGTTTCAGATGCCCTTGCCAGGTCGGACGCGCGGCCATGTTGCTTCTCCCTTGGTCAAGGAAATGCGTCAGGGGCGTTTGCGTTCGATAGGGATGATGAGATGCTTCTCACCGTCGAAAGGGGCAACGAAGGCGAGCGAAACGGCGGCGTCGAATGGGCGAGCTTGCATCTTGGCGGAGGTTGGTGAGGACTACTCCTTAGGGGCTGGCGGTGCATCGCCTATTTTACAGCCGCCTTGTCGACTCGAAACGCATTTCGAACTCACATGTCATGGGGCCTATTCGGGCAGGGGGCCTGTATAGGTCGCGCGGGGTCTTTCTACGCCCGGCAGCATTTGTTGCTCCTGTGCATGGGCGATCCAGCCGATGGCGCGGCCTATCGTGCCTATGCCGATTTCGTGGCCGTCAAGGCCGAGTTTCTGGCCCAGGAACAGGATCGGCAGGATAAAGCTGGGGCGCATGCCGGTAAGCTCGACGGCGACGTCAATTGCGCGCGTCAGTCGTTCAAACTCTGGGTCAGAGCCGAAGGCCTTATGAAAGGCTGACAAGAGCGCCTCGGCGCGAGGATCGCCCGTGTCATGGATGTCATATCGGTCGAAGGCGGGGATGGTTTCTCCGGCCTTGAACACGCTCACAACCACGTCCTCGGGGCGAGGGCTTGCGGTAATCTCGCGCAGTAATCGCCGCATGGTTTCAGTGCGTTTGACCCGCAGTTTTTGACCGCGTCCTGCGAGCAGTCCGACAAGCACGGCGGAGTAGGGCGTCACGCCGGTCGCCGCTGAACGGACCGCATTGGTGGTCGGGTCGAACTCGTGATCGGCGGCCAAAATCAGCGCCCTGCGGATCACATCTGCCACATCATCCGACGCGCTGCGTGCTTTGGCGATGAAGGTATGCAGCGGCTCGGTGGACGGGCTGTCCTTGTTGACCATTATGGCCGCCAGCCACCGCAAAGTGTCCGCGCCGGTTCTGGCGAAACCCTCCGCAGACAGATCGAAGGCCAGCGGATTGGCCTGTTCGATCAGGGGCAGGATCGCCAGCGCTCTGTCTTGGGGTGCGATCGTCGCCAGGGCGGGAAAAACAACATCGTGGAATGCGGGCAACCGGGGAAGCCGGTTCGTGAAAATGGCGGTGTCCGCCTGCCATAGAAGAGCGGCTACGGATTCAACTGATGCAGTCTGTGAGAGTTCGACCGCGCTGTGACCACGGTAATAGGTGCCGTTTTCGGTCAACAGGGTGATGGCGCTATCGCGCGGTGTCGGCGCCACGACGCGGGTCCTCTGCGCACCTGTCATCAGTCCCAGAATGTCCGAGCGCCAGTATCTCCGCGTGCGACTGCCGGGGGTTGGGAAGGATCTCAGCTTCTTGCGGCTGACGTAGGCGTAGAGGGTCGACATCGTGACCCCCAGCATTTCCGTGGCCTCGACCGCATCGACATAGAGCTCATCATCCATGTCTTGTTTCTGGCACGTTGACTGATTCAGTCAAGATTGACGCGTCATGATCGCTGCTATTTTTCTTCCTGAGAGCGCGATCAAAAGAGTCGGGCCAAGGGAAGAGAAATGATCATGATGAAGGGCCTACCCGCTATTATTCCACTCGGGCTGACGCTGGTTGCGACGACAGCCGTAGCTCAAACAGTCTCGTCCTCAACGGCTGCGAGCGCGCCTGTTCAGGAAACGGCCTCGGTTGACGACATTCTGGTCACCGCCCAGCGCCGCAGCCAGAGCCTGCAGGAGGTGCCCATTACGATGAACGTCATGGGCGCTCAGGAGATCGAGCAGGCGCGCATCGTTCAGGTCACCGACGTCGCCAACCGCACTGTTGGCTTGAACTTTGACGCCTTCCCTGCGTCCCAGCCGCGGCCCGCCATCCGGGGCATCGGGTCTTCGGATCGGGGCGCTGCGGGTGATCCGTCCACCGCAGTCTTTATCGACGAAGTCTATATGGGCAGACCCGCAGCGGTGGCCTTCGATGCCTTCGATGTCGCCCGCATCGAGGTTCTGAAGGGCCCGCAGGGCACGCTCTGGGGCAAGAACGTGGTCGGCGGCGCCATTCATGTCGTCAACCAGCGCCCGAGCTTGTCAGGGTTCGACGCCAGCGTCGCCGCCACCTATGGCAACTACAACAAGTTCGACGTCGCTGGCTTCGTCAATGCGCCGCTCAGCGATACGCTGGCGTTGCGGGTCAGCGCCAGTTCGCGCACTCACGATGGCTTTGTTCGCAATACCTATTTGAACAATCGCGTTGAGGACCAGGATACCAAGAGCCTGCGCGCCCAACTCCTCTTCCGGCCCGACGATCGGCTGACGGTCGTGCTCGGGATTGACGGCACGCGTGACCGTGCGACCGCTCAGGCGCGGCACACCATCGGGGTGGATCCGGCTAGCAGCACAGCGGCTGTGTGGCGCCCGACGATCGACCCGGATCACAAGACCACGCGGATGGACACCAACGGTTACGACAAGCGGGACACCTATGGTGTTCGCCTGGGCGTGGACTGGACGTTTGACCATTTCGTCCTGTCGTCCATCAGCTCCTGGCGCAAGTTGGACTATACGTCGTTCGGCGACGGCGACGGCGGCAATCCGACGACCAATGCGCTGAACATTCGGGGAAACCAGATTGATCAGACGACCTTCGGCAGCCAGGAAGTTCGACTTTCCGCCTTGCCGGGCAGTCGTTTTTCCTGGGTGCTGGGCGGCTACTACTACCATGCCGATACCGAAAGAACGGACATCTTCGCCCTAGACAGCCCGCCCCAGCCCAAGGGCACGTTCGGCGCTATCGACCGTTATGATCAGAAGAATGTCACCGACAGCTATGCCGCCTTCGCCGATGCGACCTATGCGGTCACAGACAGGCTGAATGTCTTCGGCGGTGTCCGCTATTCCAAAGACAAGAAGGACTACGACGTCTCCAACGCCGCCAGCACGGCCCTGCTGCGCGCTCGAGAACGGTTCACGATCAGTGCGTCGGACTCATGGGGCGAGGTCACCTACCGGCTTGGCGGCGATTACAAACTGGCTGAACGCGTCATGGCCTATGGCGTGATCTCCAGCGGCTTCAAGAGCGGCGGCTTCCAGGACACGGCGACGACAGGCGTCAGCGCCGCCACGCCATTCTCGCCCGAAACGGCCACCAACTATGAAGTCGGCCTGAAGGCGGAGTTCTTCAATCGCACCCTGCTGTTCAATCCGAGCCTGTTCTGGACCGACTACACCGACCTCCAGGTCCGTCGCACTGTCGGGTTCGACACCATCACCACCAATGCCGGTTCGGCGCGCATCAAGGGGTTTGAACTGACCTCGCGCTGGGAGCCTGTCGAAGGTCTGTCGCTGGGTGTGGCCTATGCCTACAACGACGCGCGTTTCAGAAACCTGGTTGAAGACGGCCAGGACTTTTCCGGCAATCGCCTGACCCGCAACCCCAAGAACAAGTGGACGGTTTCGCCCGCCTATGAGCGCAGGCTCGGGTCCGGCGCAGTCGTCTCTGGCGCAGTCGATATCCAGTACGAAAGCTTCATCTTTGACGACATCGACAACAATGCCCTGAATGTCCGCCCGGCCAAAACCCTGGTCGATGCCCGTCTGGTGTTCACCAGCCCGGACGGTCATTGGGAGGCGTCCCTGTGGGGCAAGAACCTCGGAGACGAGGTCTATATCACCCACCAGTATATCCTGACCGGTGGTCAGTTTGCCTTCTACGGCGAGCCCCGCACATTCGGCGCGACCGTGCGCTGGCGTTACTAGGATATCTGTCTTGAGCCCCACTGTCCTTGCTCTGTTCGGCTTCGGCATGGTCATCGCCTTCATGGTGTTGATCATGACGAAGCGGATGTCGGCGCTTGCCTCGCTGATCGTCATCCCCATCGTCGTCGCCGCCATCGCGGGCTTTGGTCCCGACATTGGGTCGATGGGGATCAAGGGGGTCGTGGCGCTGGCGCCGACAGCAGCCGTGCTGCTGTTTGCCGTTCTGTATTTCGGCGTCATGATCGACGCAGGCCTGTTTGATCCTCTGGTCCGGCGGGTGCTCAAGGCGGTCGGCGGCGATCCGCGCAAGGTGGCCCTGGGCACCGCCATTGTGGCCTTGATCGTGTCCCTGGATGGAGACGGGGCAACGACGGCCATTGTGACCATCACGGCCTTCTTGCCGATCTATCGTCGACTGAACATGAATGTTCTGGTGCTAGCCGTGCTGCTGGGATCGTCCAATGCGATGATCAATATCGCCCCCTGGGGCGGGCCCACGGCGCGGGTCGCCAGCGCGCTTCATCTCGACATCAACGACGTCTTTCTGCCTTTGATCCCCGCCATTGCGATCGGAATTGTCGGCGTGCTGGCGCTGGCCTGGCATCTTGGCGGGGTGGAGCGTCGTCGGCTCGGCGTTACCGATGTCGGCCCCGAAGCGAGTGGTTTCACCAGCCTGCGCGCCGATGCGCCAGACCTGGCGCGGCCTCGGCTCCTGTGGGTCAATCTGCTTCTCACCCTGGCGGTGCTGGCTGGCGCAATCACGCGCATCCTGTCTCTGCCCCTGATCTTCATGGTCGGTCTGGCGATTGCGGTTACGGTCAACTATCCGCGGCTCAACGATCAGCGCGCCCGCATTGGCGCCCACGCCGCCAACGCCATCGGGATCGTCATCCTGGTGTTTGCTGCGGGGGTCTTCACCGGCATCCTGGATGGCACGGGCATGGTGGCGGCAATGGGCGGGGCCTTCGTTCACGTCATCCCGCCAGAGATGGGGCCCTACATGGGCTTCATCACTGCCCTGGCGAGCGGTCCGTTGAGCTTCGTCATGTCCAATGACGCCTATTATTTCGGCATCGTGCCGGTGATCGCTGAAGCGGCGGGCCATTATGGGGTCGCCCCCGTCGAGATCGCACGGGCGTCATTGCTGGGACAGACCATCCATAATCTGAGCCCTCTAGTCGCGGGCGTGTACCTCGTTGCCGGCATGCTCGATGTCGAACTGGGCGCAATGCAGCGCTTCGGCCTGAAGTGGGCCGCGCTGATGGCCGCCCTGTTGGTGTTTGGCGCGCTGATCACAGGCGCTGTGCCCTTCGTGGTCGGTTGAACCGACCGCCGAGCCTGATCCTCAAGTCATGAATCTCAAGGAACCCCCGTTGTCAGACATCGAACAGACCTGGACGACTGTGGTCGTGCCCGTCGGCGCCCTGGGCGCTGGCGTGAGGGCGGACATCTTGGAACAGGCCCTGGCTGCCGGGGCGGACGCGATCGCGCTGGACGCCGGCTCCACCGACAGCGGTCCCGCCTACCTCGCCACGGGCAAGTCCAAATACAGCCGGGATTCCCTCAAAGGCGATCTGACCATCCTGATGGCCGCTCGCGCCAAGTGGAATGTGCCGTTGCTGATCGGGTCATGCGGCACCTCGGGTTGTGATCAGGCGCTGGATGCGACGCGCGATATCGCCTTGGAGGTCGCAGCTGAACTGGGGCTCTCGCCCCGGATCGCGCTGCTTTATTCAGAGGTCGATCCTGTCCTGCTCAAGACCCGCAATAGTGATGGCCGAGTGCGCGCCCTGGCGCCGTTCGGGGCGCTTGAGGACGCCACCGTCGACGCCTGCGAGCACATCGTCGCCTTGATGGGGCCAGAGCCCTATATCGCGGCGCTCGAAGCTGGGGCGGACATTGTCCTGGGCGGGCGTACAACAGACACGGCGGTCATTGCGGCGGTTCCGATCATGCGCGGTGCGGGTGTAGGCCCAGCCTGGCATGCGGGCAAGATCGCCGAGTGCGGCGGGCAATGCACGGTCAATCCCATCGACGGCGGGGTGGTGATCAAGGTCGGGATCGATCGTTTCGAGATCGCGCCGATGAGCGACGCCAACAGTTGCACGCCCTTCACTGTCTCGGAGCATATGCTCTACGAGAACAGCGATCCCCACACCCTGTATGAACCCGGCGGCGTGCTGCGGGTCGAGGACGCCCGGTATGAGGCCATCGACAGTCGCCGCGTTCTGGTGACCGGCGGTCGGTTCGAGCGCGCACCCTATACGATGAAGCTTGAAGGCGCCGCGAACGGGCCGTTCCAGACCATCATGATCGTGGGCATCGCCGCGCCCGAGGTGCTGTCCTCGATCGATGTCTTTCTCGAGCGGATGCAGTGGGCCCTGGACGAGCGGACGCAGCGGGTTCTGGGGATCGCAGCGGAGGACTACACCATCTTCCTGCGACCCTATGGCTGGAACGCCGTCACCGGTGCGAAGGTCGACGATGGCTTTGTCCCTCGGGAGATCGGCCTGATGTTCGTCGCGACAGCGGCGACGCAGGAGCTGGCGACGCGGATCGCAAAGACCGCCAATCCCTATTTCTTCCACTTCCCGCTCACGATGGGGATGGAGCTTCCGAGCTACGCCTTTCCATTCTCTCCCGCTGAGATCGAGCGCGGGCGCAGTTTCGAGTTTCTGCTCAATCACGTGGTCGAGGTCGCCAACGGCCACGAACTGGTCCGCACCGCGATGATCGACCTGTCATCCAAAGAGGCCGCGCACAATCATGGCTAAGCTGACGGACGCCTGCTCTCACGTTCGGTCCAAGAACGCTGGACCCTTCTGGATCACCATTGATCTGTTCTTTGACGGACCCGAGACGTTTGCCGCCTGGAAGGACCGGCCGGGGTTTTCGGTGGAGGCGTTGGCGGGCGTATTCGGCGTCGCGCCATCCTTGACCCGGAGGATCGAAGCGCCGGAACTGGCCGTGATCAAATTCTCCTATCCGCGCGCCCTGCCTCAGGGCGGGGTCGGCGAACGCGACATGCATAGCGGCCAACAATATGTGCTGCTGCTCGACCATGAGGTCTGAGATGCCATCCGTCACGGTTGGTCAGGCGCTTGCCCCGCTGGCTGATCGCGCGGCCGTCGACGCCGTGGTCGCGGGTGGTTGGCCTAGTGACCTGCCACAAACCACCTATGCTCTGATCGAGAAAGCAGCGGAGCGCTTCGATGATGCCAAGGCCTTGACCTTCTTTGTGGATGCCAAACGCCCCGAGTCGGCTGTCTCCTGGACGTTCAATGAATATCTTGAGGGGGTGACGCGCGCCGCCAATGTTTTCCATCGGCTCGGCGTGGAGGCTGGCGACGTGATCGCCTTGGTTCTCCCCAATCTGCCGGAGACCTATTTCTGTCTGTGGGGCGGCGAGGCTTGCGGGGTCGTTCTGCCCATCAATCCTCTGCTTGAGGCCGAGGGCATCGCTGATTTGCTGCGGGCGTCCAAGGCCACGGTCGTCGTCACCGTTGCGCCGTTTCCCGGGGTGGATCTCTACGACAAGGTCGTGGCGGCCGTTCAAGCGGCGCCGGGCGTGAGCCATGTCGTGACCGTCGATATCGCCCGCCACGTGCAAGGCTGGAAGGCATTGCCTGCGCGTATCCAACAGGCGTGGTCGCGGCGATGGGCGCATCGAATAAGGGCAGGGGTCACCGTGACCCGGTTTGAGCGCGCGACACGTCAGGTTGCGGGCGATCGGTTGGAAGCGGTTCGTAGGCCTGAAGGGGCCGATCTTGCGTCACTGTTTTGCACTGGCGGCACGACGGGGGCGCCGAAGCTGGCGAGGCGCACCCATGTCAATGAGGTCGCGAACGCTTTCATGAGCACCCGCATGCTGGGCGACGCCATGCCGGAGGGTTCCGTTGTTTTCGCAGGTTTGCCGCTGTTCCACTGCAACGGCGCCATGGTCACCGGGCTTTCTCCCTTGTTGACCGGCGGCCATGTCGTGCTCGGCACGCCGCAGGGCTATCGCGGGTCCGGGGTCGTGTCGGGGTTCTGGGACATTGTCGCGCGATACCGCGTGAACGTCCTCAGCGGCGTGCCGACGCTGTTCTCGTCCTTGCTGCAACACCCGCTGCGGGACCAGGATATCAGCGCGCTGCGGTTTGCGATCTGTGGGGCGGCGCCGATGTCGCCCGAACTTATCGCCCAGTTTGAGCAGACGACAGGCGTCGCCATTCTGGAGGGCTATGGGCTTACCGAAGCGACCTGCGTGGCGGCGCTCAACCCGCTGACGGGCTTGCGGCAGGCAGGGTCTGTGGGTTTGCCGTTGCCATTCCAGCAGGCCCGGATCGCGATCCTGAATGATGCAGGCGTGTGGGTCCGTGATGCTGAAATCGGAGAAACAGGCGCGGTAGCCCTGTCGGGGCCGAACGTCTTCGCTGGCTACCAGTCCGATCACCATAATCAGGGGGTCTGGCTGACAGATTCGGACGGCAGGATCTGGCTCGACACTGGCGACCTCGGGGCTATCGACGCTCTTGGTTATCTGTGGCTTCGGGGGCGAACCAAGGACATCATTATTCGCGGCGGCCACAACATCGACCCCAATGTGATCGAGGACGCTTTCTACGCCCATTCAGCGGTAGCGCTGGCGGCGGCGATCGGGCGGCCAGATCCGCATGTTGGCGAGGTGCCAGTCGTCTACATCGAGCTGAAACCAGGAGCGACGGCAAGCGAGGGCGAGCTGATGCGGTTTGCCGAAGGACGGATCAACGAACGGGCGGCCCGTCCGAAGGCGGTTCAGATTATCGCCGCCATGCCACTGACGGCTGTGGGCAAGGTTCACAAGCCTAGCCTGCGTGATCTTCAAGCAGCGAGTTAGTTCGGGCAGCGCAGGGTCAAAAGAACATGGGTTTCGTAAAGGGGGCGGAGTTGGAACGGGCGCGCAGAGGGACTGAAAGCGTCATTGCGATTCGTTCGCAGTAAATGTATTCGCATGAGGCTCGAGCCATTAGGTTCGATTAGGGGCGAGTGATCTTGGCGTCCGGTTTTCCATTGCCAGTGTATGAAATTGACGAGGTGGATCGACGATTGCAGGCGCATGTTCGCGGCAGGGTGGCGGATAGGCAGGATGCAGAGGACATTGCGCAGGAAGCCTGGGCGCGGATGGCGGCTTCGTCCGGTCGTGATCACGGTGCGATTGAAAATGTGCGGGGGTATTTGTTCCGCGTCGCCCGCAACCTGGTGATTGCTCATCGTCGCCGGGCCGCTGCGATGGTCGAGGTGAAGGCTTACGAAGCGGTGATGAAGCGGGTGGCCGATGGGCGACCTGACCCCGAAGGCGTATTGATCACCCGCTGTGAACTGCGGAGCATGGACCAGATCATGGCGGCCATGCCGGCGCGGTCGCGGGAAGTCTTCCGGCTCTCGCGGATTGAAGGGCTTCCATTTGCCGAAATCGGGCGCAAGCTGGGCACATCGCGCCAGACGGTGCACGAGCACATGTACGCTTTCAGGATATGGGGCTCCGCCGGACCCAGCCGAGGGCGACCGACAGGCTCGCTCCGCAGGGTTTCGAACCCTCAGAAGCGCCGCGGATGGCCTGACGGCCGCGCGGTTTCTTCACGCTGAGACCAAGTTGGGGGCGAGGGGGCAAGCCAAAATCGCAACATTCTCGCGCGTGATCGCCAGGTTAAGGGTCTAGGGCGTTGAAACATCAACCAAACATCGTCGGCATAAAGCGAAGCAGCAATTGTAAGGCTTGACGAAGAAGGCTTTACGAGACTTCGATAAGTTATTGACTTAAAACGTTATAATTGAAGAGAATTTTCGGGCTCAGTTTTAGATTTTGTTACCGTCATTCTAAGTTCGAGTCCTAGTTCCCCAGCCATCCGCCGTCCCCTGTAGGGGCGGAAACAATCTCCCTCGATAAACTTCATAAGAAGAATTGACCCAGGTCAGGGCTTTCGTTCGGCTGTCGTGGTTCTTAGCTAGGCTATGGGTTCCAAGCCGAGGAGAATGATCATGGTCACCGCCCGCGAAAAGCGCCTGGCGCCGTTGAGAACGCCTACCAGCCTGTCCGAGGACGCCACGCGGGACATTTCCGCCGCGCTGACCGGGCTGCTGGCCGATGTGTTCGCCATCTATCTGAAGACCAAGAATTTCCACTGGCATGTGTCGGGGCCGCATTTCCGCGACTATCACCTGCTGCTGGACGAGCAGTCGGCGGAACTGTTCGCCATGACGGATCCGATCGCCGAGCGGGCGCGCAAGATCGGCGGGACCACGCTGCGTTCCATCGGCCAGATCGCCAAGGAATCGCGCGTGCTGGATAACGACGCCGACTATGTCGATCCGCTGGACATGCTGGCCGAGCTTCGCGACGACAATAATGACCTGGTCGGGCGCATGCGCGAGGTCCACGACCTGTGCGACGAGCATGGCGACATCGCCACCGCCAGCCTGCTTGAGAATTGGGTCGACGAGACCGAGCGTCGCGTCTGGTTCCTGTTCGAGACCGGACGTCGCGGCAACGGTTGATCGCGCAACCCTCTCGCTTGCCAAGACTTACGGATCGGGAATATCCGGTCCGTAGGACGGCGAGGGAGAGGCGCGATGCGAATCGCAAATATGGGCTGTCTGGCCCTGCTGGGCGCCGTCGTGATGGCGGCGCCGGTGCGGGCGGGGGTGTCGGACGCGTTCGGCAACACCATTATTTCCCACTATCCGCGCGGCGAGTGGGTGAAGCACTATTTCGAGCCGGACGGTCGTTATTCGGCGGACTGGTCCGATGGGCGGCGCCTGTCGGGCCGCTGGGTCGTCGAGGGGCAGAAAATCTGTCTGATCGAACTGAGGCCGCGTCAGCTGATTTCGCGATTCTGCACGCCGATGGTTCAGGCCACCGTCGGCGACACCTGGCCATCGCGTGATCCGCTGGGCCGGTCGGTTCGCAACGAGCTGGTCGCCGGTCGGCGTTAGTTTCTAGAAGACGCGGTGCAGAACCGCTGTGTCGGCGGCGCAGCGCAGCACATCGTCGATGCGTGCGCCGTCCAGCCGGGCCGAAAGCGCCAGCCCGCTGCAGGTCATGTCCGCCTGTCGTCGGGCCTCGGCCAACAGGGCGTCCGCCGTCGTGGTGGGATCGAACAGGTCGAACGCCGCCAGACCATCAATCACGAACAGGTGTTCGCCGCCGCCGTTGACGACGATGGAGTACTGCAGCACCGCCCGCACGGTGGGGCCTGAAAAGGCGCCGATCACACCGGCCTGATCCGCCGCCGCTGCGATGATGTTGCGCCAGGTGTCGGGCGTCAGCGCGGGATCGCTGAGTTGCGCCAGGGCGAATGAATCCCCGGCGTCGCGGACATCCAGACGGCGGATATGCAGGTTGCTCATGACGCGACATTGGGGCGACGGGAACGCGCCCGCATTGATCTCAATCAAGCGTGGCCGTTGCACTGAAGGTTGCGACAACCTAACCTTGCGCCTTATGCGAGGCTGAAATGCTGGAACTCCGCTCACTGCCGACCGACTGCGCCGCACGACGGAGCGATTCCGTCTGCGCCACCTGCGGCGCGCGGGCCTTCAGTGTGTGCAGCAGCCTGGGCGCCGATGATCTGGCAGGGCTGGACGCCATCGCCGAGCGGGTTTCGCTGAAGTCGGGTGAGGCCTTGATTCGTCAGGGCGAGCCTGCGGTTCACCTGTTCAACATCACCTCGGGATCGGTCCGGGTCTATAAGCTGCTGCCTGATGGGCGGCGCCAGATCACCGGCTTCCTGTTTGCGGGTGACTTCGTCGGTCTGGCGACGGGCCAGGACTATGCGTTTTCGGCTGAGGCTATCGAAGATGCGACCCTGTGCCGGTTCAAGAAAAGCGATTACCGCGCCCTGATCCGCGAACGGCCTGCGCTGGAGACGGCGCTTCTGGAACGGGCGACGCGCGAGTTGGCGGCGGCGCAGAACCAGATGCTGCTGCTGGGACGCAAGACGGCGCAGGAGCGGATCGCCTCATTCCTGCTGGACCTGCCTGAGCGCGATCCGATCCGCCCGACCGAGGAGGGGCATATTCGCGTGCCGATGACGCGGGCGGAGATGGCCGACTATCTGGGCCTGACCATCGAGACGATCAGCCGGGGCCTGACCAAGCTTAAGGCAGCGGGGGTGATCCGCCTGTTGTCCCTGAACGAGATGCAGGTGGACCGACCGGAACGCCTGCGGGCCATCGCGGAAGGCGAAGCCTAGGCCAGGGCCTTCTTGCGCTCGGCCGTCAGCAGAACACGTCCGTCCTGAGCCATGCCCTCGATCCGCAGACGCGTCTGGCAGTTCTGGATCGGCGCCGGGCGGTGGCTGACCAGAATCAGGCCCTGCTTGTTTTCGACCAGACGGCGTTCCAACGCCTTGAGCACCTGGGCTTCGGTCGCGGCGTCCAGACCTTCCGTCGGCTCGTCCAGCACCAGCCACGGCGCCTTGCGCAGATAGGCGCGGGCGAGGCCCAGGCGGCGACGTTCACCGCCGGACAACAACTCTCCATTTGCACCGACAGGCATGTCCAGCCCGAGAGGCTCGGCCCGGATACGGTCGGCCAGAGCCGCGTCTTCCAGTGCGCGCCACAGGGTTTCATCACTGGCGTGCCCGGCCAGCAGCAGGTTGTCGCGCACCGTGCCGTTCAACAGCCGAACGTCCTGGGCGGCGTAGGCGAACCGGGCGCGACGGGTGGCGGAGCTGAGAGAGGCGATGTCGAGACCGCCCATGACGACCTCTCCGGGGTGGGCTTCGCGCAGTCCGATCAGGCGTTCGATGAAGGTGGTCTTGCCCGCGCCGGACGGACCAGACAGGCCCAGGCGATGCGGCGGGCGCAGATTGGCGTTGACGGCGATCAGGGTCAGGGATGGCGCCGGGGGACGTATGCCGTCGTGCGGCAGAACCTGAGGCGCGGCCTGGTTCAGACGTGTGATGGCTTCCTTCGCCGCGCCGTTCTGGTGCAGGGCGCCGACAAGGCCAGCGGCGGATTCCATACCCATGATGGTCGCCAGGGCGGCAAGTGCGGTCAGGGGCAGGGGGGCGCCGAGGGTGGCGAAGACCACGGCGGCAAGAGCCGCGCCGGTCACGACGGCCTGCCACACTGTCATCCAGCCTGCTGCTGTCGTCAGGGCGATCTGTGCGCTGTCGTGGCGGTCGGCGGCGCTGGCGGCCTGCTGCACGGCCCAGTCATTGAGGTTGTAGGCCTTCAGTTCAGGAGCGACGGCCTCGAGGGCGGCGAGACGGTCCTTAAGCGCGCCGACAGCGATCTGGGCCTCCTTGCCTGCGGGATCGGACAGGCGACGCGCGATGACCATGACGCCAAGGCACGAGAGGCCCATGGCCGCCAGAAGCAGACCGCCAGCGAGGGGCGAGGCCAGACCAGCCAGCAGGGCGCTGGAGGCGGCGCCTGCGCCAAGCGCCCAGGGCGCGGACTTGCGCACGAACAGGGTCTGGACGGCGTCCACATCCTGCACCAGCCGGGCCGAGGTTTCGCCGGATGACAGGCTGAGCGCGCGCTCAGGCGGGGCGGAGGCCAGGGCGTCGAACAGTTGCGGACGCAAGCTGGCCAGAGTCTTCAACGCCGCCTCATGACCCGCGACCCGTTCGATATAGCGGGCGCCGGTGCGCAGGATGGCCAGCAGGCGGATTATGGCGCTGGGCATCATGTAGTTGAAGGCTTGGACCGCAGCCATGCCCGCCACGCCAGCCAGAGCCGCGCCGGTGATGAACCAGCCGGACAGACCCAGCAGACAGACCGCGGCGACGGAGACGACGGCGCCCGCAGCAGCGGCGATGCGCAGGCGTTGGCGCTGGGCGTGGGCCTGGGCGGCGATCAGGCCCGCGATGCGATTGGGGTCGTGCTTCACAACTGCACCACGCGGTCGGCCAAGGCCGCGACGGCGGCGGAATGGGTGGCGATCAGGGTGGTGCGGCCCGCGGCGGCTTCGCGGATCAGGTCCAGCATGGCCTGTTCAGAGGCGGGGTCCAGATTGGCCGTGGGTTCATCCAGCAGCAGGATGGGCGCACGTTTCAACAGGGCGCGCGACAGGCCCAGACGACGCCGCTCGCCCCCGGATAGACCACCGCCCCGCTCGTCGATGATACGGTCCAGATCGTCGTGCAGTCCGGCGCGGCTGGCGGCGCTCAGGATGCGGGTGACGCAGGCCGCAGGGTCGGCGATGGCGATGTTTTCGCGCAGCGTGCCGGGGATGACCACTGGGTTCTGGCTGGCCCAGGCGACCTGACCGGCGAGACCGTCCGTCTGGCTGAGTTGCACGCCGTCGATCTCGACATCGCCTTCGGACAGGGGGGCAAGGCCAAGCAACAGATGCAGCACGCTGGACTTGCCCGCACCGCTGGCGCCGACCACAGCGACGACCTGACCGGGGCGGACCTCCAGATCGAACCCGGCGACGACCGGCGCCGCGCCATAGACGATGGACACGTCGCGGAAATGGATGGCGGGCAGAGCGGCGCCCAACTGGACCGAGCGGACCGGCTGCGGCTCGGGAACGACCAGCGAAGGCGCGGCGGCCTCTGCGGCCTGACGATCATGATAGGCGGCGGCGAGACGGCGCAGCGGCTGATAGACCTCCGGCGCCAGAGCCAGGACGAAGAAGGCGCGCGGCAGGTCCAGCGTCTCGGGAACCGGGAAGGGCAGGAGCTTCAGCAGGTTGAAACCGCAGTAAACGGCGATCAGGGCCACCGACAGGGCCGAGAAGAACTCCAGAACCCCGGACGACAGAAAGGCGATGCGCATGACGCGGGCGGTGCGTTTCTCCAGTTCGTCAGAGGCGCCGGCGATCTCGGTCGTGGTGCGGCCTACGGCATCGAAGGCCAGGATGGCGGGCAGGGCGCGGATGCGGTCGATGAACAGGCCCGACAGCCGGTCCAGCGCTTGAAACTGGCGACGGCTCTCGCCCGCAGCGGCTGTTCCGGCCAAGGCCATGCCCGCGATGAAGGGAAACAGGGTGAACAGCAGCACGCCCGCTGCAACCGGGCTGGCGAAGGCGGCGGCGGCGATGATCAGCAGGGGCGACAGGCCCGCCGCCATGCGCAGGGGGGCGAAGCGGGAGAAATAGCCGTCCAGCGCGTCGACGCCCTCGACCAGAGCGGTCAGACGGTCGTTAGAGCGGCCGCCGCGTCCGAACAGATCGGACAGCAGGCTGTGGCGCACATCCGACTTCACTGCGCGGCCCAGTCGAGCGCCGACTACGGTTGCGACCTGGCCGATCAAACCCCGTGCGATCAGGCTGACCACCGCCAGCACCAGCCACGGCGCGGCGGCGGCGGGTGTCGCGAACTTGGAGATCGTCATGGCTAGACCGGCGGCGAAACCGATGGCGGGGGTGACGTCGGCGATGGTCAACACCCCCGCCAGCAGGGTCAGACGCCGCCACGGCGCGCCAGCCTGTTTCAACCAGGCGGCAGGAGGGACGGGGGGCGACGCGGCGGTCATGCACGAAACTCCAGCACGCCAGGATCGCGGCGCGCCATTGGACAAAACACCGTTGGACCGAACGTCCAAGGGCGAACCGTCCAGTAGATGAGGCCGCCGCCGGGGGCTTTGATCGAGATCAAGGCGCGCGCCCCGCCGAATCTTTAGGGCGAAGGAAACGTCGGTCGTCGTGGCCGGCCCCTCGGAGCATAGCCATGATCGACCTTGCGGTCGTCGACCTGTCCAGGCTGCAGTTCGCGCTGACAGCCCTTTACCACTTCCTGTTCGTGCCCCTGACGCTGGGGCTGTCCTTCATGCTGGTCATCATGGAGTCGATCTATGTCATGACCCGCCGCCCGATCTGGCGGACAATCACCCGTTTCTGGGGCACGCTGTTCGGCATTAACTTCGTGCTGGGTGTCGCGACCGGCATCACCATGGAGTTCCAGTTCGGCATGAACTGGAGCTACTACAGCCATTATGTCGGCGACATTTTCGGTGCGCCGCTGGCCATCGAGGGCCTGATGGCCTTCTTCCTGGAGGCGACCTTCGTCGGCCTGATGTTCTTCGGCTGGGACAAGCTGAAGCCGCACGCCCACCTGTTCGTCACCTTCATGGTCGCGCTGGGCACCAATCTGTCGGCCCTGTGGATCCTGATCGCCAACGGCTGGATGCAGAACCCGGTCGGCGCCGCCTTCAATCCCGACACGATGCGGATGGAGGTCACGGACTTCATGGCCGTGCTGTTCAACCCGGTGGCCCAGGCCAAGTTCGTTCACACCGTCAGCGCCGGTTACGTCTGCGCCTCGGTCTTCGTGCTGGGCGTGTCGGCCTTCTATCTGCTGCGCGGCAAGCATGTCGGCTTCGCCAAGCGTTCGATGACGGTTGCTTCGGCCTTTGGTCTGGCGGCGTCGCTGTCGGTCGTCGTGCTGGGTGACCAGTCAGGCTATGCCCTGACCGATAACCAGAAGATGAAACTCGCTGCTCTGGAAGCCATGTGGCACACCGAGCCTGCGCCCGCTGGCCTGACGCTGATCGGCATTCCCAGCATGAAGGACCGTGAAACCCACTTCGGCGTCCATGTGCCGTGGGTCATGGGCCTGATCGCAACACGCACCATCGACAAGCCGGTCGAAGGCATCTTCGAACTGGTCGCCACAGCTGAGGACCGCATCGAATCCGGCGTCGTCGCCTTTGACGCCCTGGAGAAGATCAAGGCCGATCCGACCGACATGGCCGCACGCGCCGTGTTCGAAACCCATCGCCGCGACCTGGGCTATGCCCTGCTGCTGAAGCGTCACGTCGCCGATCCGCGTCAGGCCTCGCCCGAGCTGATCAAACAGACAGCGTGGGACACGGTGCCGAACGTTCCGGCCCTGTTCTGGAGCTTCCGCATCATGGCCGGCGTGGGCATGTTCATGATCGCCCTGTTCGGCACGGCCTTCGTGCTGTGCACCCTGCGCAAGCACCATACGAAGTGGTTCCTGCGGATTGCGGTGCTGGCCATTCCGCTGCCGTGGATCGCCATCGAGTTCGGCTGGATTCTGGCCGAGTTCGGTCGCCAGCCCTGGGCGGTGGACGGCGTGCTGCCGACCTTCCTGGGCGCGTCTTCGCTGACTGTGCCGCAACTGTGGGCGACCATCATCGGCTTCACCCTGCTGTACGGATCGCTGGCCGTCGTTGAGGTCCGCCTGATCCTGCACACCATCAAGAAGGGACCGTTCCACGAACAGGAGATGTTCGGCGAGCCCAGCCCTGAAGCCCCGCTTGAGCGCCCCGCCGCGCCCGCCGTGGCCTGACCCAGACCTTGTAAGGATATCCGACAATGGATCTTCCCCTCGACTTCGCCACGCTTCGCCTGATCTGGTGGGGGCTGCTGGGCGTGCTTCTGATCGCCTTCGCCCTGACCGACGGCTTCGACCTGGGTGTCGGCGCCCTGCTGCCCTTCGTCGCCAGGACGGATGAGGAGCGCCGCATGGTGATCAACACCGTCGGCGCCACCTGGGAAGGCAATCAGGTGTGGTTCATCCTGGGCGGCGGCGCGATCTTCGCCGCATGGCCCTTCGTCTACGCCGTCAGCTTCTCCGGCTTCTATCTGGCCATGTTCCTGGTGTTGTCGGCGCTGATATTGCGGCCCGTCTCGTTCAAGTATCGCTCCAAGCGCCCGTCGCCGAAGTGGCGTTCGTTCTGGGACTGGTGCCTGTTCATCGGCGGCTTCGTGCCTGCGCTGGTGTTCGGTGTTGCGGTCGGCAACGTGCTGTTGGGCGCGCCCTTCCATCTGGATGGTGATCTGCGCTCCTTCTACGACGGCAGCCTGCTGGGCCTGTTCACGCCCTTCAGCCTGATTGCGGGTCTGTTGTCCGTGGCCATGCTGGTGCTGCACGGCGCGGCCTGGCTGTCGGTCAAGGCCGAGAAGGGGCCGGTGCTGGATCGCGCCCGCCTGTTCGGCACCGTCGCCGGTGTCCTGGCCCTGGTGCTGTTCGCGGCAGGTGGTCTGTATGTCGCCTATGGCGGTCTGGGCTACCGGATCACGGGTGCGCTGGACATCAACGGCTTCTCCAACCCGCTGCGCACGACGGTTGAAGCTGCACCGGGCGCCTGGCTGGACAACTATGGCCGGTATCCGTGGATGCTGATTGCGCCTGCTCTGGGCTTCCTTGGGGCTCTGGCTGGTTTGATCGGGATGTGGCGTCGGTCTGCGCCGCTGGCGTTCGGCGGTTCGTCGCTGTCGACGGTGGGCATCATCTCTACGGTCGGCCTGTCGATGTTCCCGTTCATCCTGCCCAGCTCGATCAATCCGCAGTCCAGCCTGACGGTGTGGAACGCCTCGTCCAGCCACCTGACCCTGTTCATCATGCTGATCGTGACGGTGATCTTCCTGCCGCTGATCCTGATCTACACGGCCTGGGTTTACCGCGTGCTGTGGGGCCGGACCTCGACCGCTGCGCTCAAGACCAACCCTGACCTCTACTGAGCCATAGGAGCCAAAAGCGATGTGGTATTTCTCCTGGATTCTGGGCCTTGGACTGGCGGTCGGCTTCGGCGTGCTGAACGGCCTCTGGCACGAGTTCCACCTGTTCGACGAAGGCGACGCAGGCCTGTCGACCCCGGACGCGTCGAAAGAGGGCGATGTCCCCCTTTAGGCCCCCCGCGCTGACGACGCACGATCTGATCGAGCGTTATGACGCGCACGCGCCGCGCTACACCTCCTATCCGACAGCGGCGCAGTTCACGCCCGCTGTCGGAGCGGCCGAGTGGGCGGGCTGGTTGAGCGGCGCGCCGCTGGACCAGCCCGTGTCGCTGTATCTGCACATCCCTTTCTGCAAGCGGCTGTGCTGGTACTGCGGGTGCAACACCCGGGCGATGAATCGGGCGGGCGTGATCTCCAGCTATGTCGATCTGCTGCTGCGCGAAGCCGATCTGATGCTGGCGAAGATCGGGCGGCCCGTGCGGGTCGGCGCGATCCACCTGGGCGGCGGCACGCCCAATATGCTGTCGCCTGATGATCTGGAGCGGCTGTTCGACGGTCTGTCGGCGCGGTTCGATCTGAGCGACTGTTCGGAAATCGCCGCTGAACTGGATCCTGAAGTCCTGACGCCCGAATGGATCGAGGCGGCGGGGCGGATCGGGCTGACGCGCGCCAGTCTGGGCGTGCAGGATCTGTCGCCGCGCGTGCAGGCGGCGGTCAACCGGCCGGAATCCTTTGAAACGATCCGCGCGGCGGCCGAGGGGCTGAGGGCGCAGGGCGTGACCTCGCTGAACCTGGACCTGATGTACGGCCTGCCCCTGCAGACGACATCGGATGTGGTGGCCACGCTGGAGCAGGTGACGACGCTGAAGCCCGAGCGGATCGCCCTGTTCGGCTATGCCCACGTGCCGTGGATGAAACCGCACCAGAAGTTGATCAACGACGACGATCTGCCCGACGCCGAAACCCGGTTCGAGCAGAGCCAGACGGCGGCGCATTATCTGGCGTGTCACGGCTGGCGACCGATCGGGTTGGACCATTTCGCTTTGCCGCATGACACCATGGCCCAGGCACATCGTCAGGGGCGGCTGCGTCGCAACTTCCAGGGCTATACGACCGATGAGGCGCCGGTGCTGATCGGTCTGGGCGCGTCGTCGATCAGCCGGACGCCGCAGGGCTTTGTGCAGAACCATTCCAAGGAGCGGGACTGGCGGATGGCGGTTGAGGCGGGCGATCTGCCGGTAGCGCGCGGGGTCGAGCTGACGGCGCGGGACGCCTTTGTGGCTGAGATCATCGAGCGGCTGATGTGTGACTTTGTGGTCGATGTCGCTGCGGTCGCCCGGCGCCATCGACGCGACCCGGACGAGGTCACGGGGCCTTGGTTGTTGCTGGAGCGGTTCGTGCGTGATCGCCTGATCGGGGTTCAGGACAATGTGGTGGTGGTGACGCCGCTGGGGCGGCCCTTCGTGCGCGCCATCTGCGCCGCCTTTGATCCCAACGCCGTCGGCCTTCACCAGAAGCACGGGCGGGTGCTCTGAAGAAGGACAGATTGTCCACCCCCGTCAATGATTGCGCTGGATCAAAGTCGGGGCGGGCGAGGGGGCGCATCACCCTGTCCGACGCCTGAGACACCGGCCGCATGAGGCGGCCCCGGGCGTCGGGATGACGACGATGAAACTGAAGACCCTGATCCTGTCCGCCGCTGCTGTCGCAGCCTTCGCCGCGCCTGCGATGGCGCAGACCACGAGCGCCTGGGAGATGCCGAAGAAGGGCGACTTCATCGTCACCGGGCGTGTCACCGATGTCTTCTCTCAGGCCGACAACGCCATCACCACGGCGGCCGGCGCGGACACGGGCCTGAAGGTGGATGTGGGCGACAGCGTGATGCCGACGCTGGGCTTCACCTATTTCCTGACTGACCATCTGGCGGTCGAGGCGATCCTGGGCACGACCAAGCACGACATCCGCGCACAGGGCGGTGGAACGGACGCGTTGGTGCATGAAACCTGGGTCCTGCCGCCTGTCGTGACCCTGCAGTACCGCCCGCTGAGCAGCGGACGCGTCAGCCCCTATGTCGGCGCAGGCGTGAACTACATGCTGTTCTACAGCGGCAAAGACAAGAACGGCTTCACCGTCGATCTGGACAACGGCTTTGGCTACGCGCTGCAGGCTGGCGCTG
>NZ_JABAZW010000091.1:22971-28662 GCF_018608325.1 Brevundimonas sp.
TTCAGGGACCGTGGAGCCTGAATGTCGACGTCAAGAAGGTCTGGTTCAACACCGACGCCAACATCAATGACGGCGCCCTGAAGAGCGATGTCGATCTGGACCCGTGGGTCGTGTCAGTCGGCGTGGGCCGCAAGTTCTAAGCGGCCTTTTCGCTCCAGAGGTCCAGGTCGGGCTCAAGCCCGATCAGGGCCAGGCCGGCGGCGATGGATTCGAACTCGCCGCCGGTCTCGATGCGATCCGCCTGGAACCGGCGTTGGAAGATGGCGCGCACCGCGGGCACGAACGATGTGCCCCCGGTCAGGAAGACGCGGTCGATGGCGTCCGGCGCCAGACCGGCCTTGGCCAGAGCCTGATCCACAGCACCCTCTATGGCGGCCAGTTCAGGGGCGATCCAGCCCTCGAAATCAGCACGGGCGACAGGCTTTTCGATCCGAACATCCCCCGCCGCAAAGACGAAGTCCGCCGTCTCGTCCTTCGACAGCGCCATCTTCAGGGCAGAGACCGCGCGGTACAGGGCGTGGCCGTGGTTGTCGTCCAGAATCTCGATCAGGCGCTCGATCTTCTCCGGCTCCAGCGCGGTGCGGGCCAGGGCGCGGATGTCGCGCATGTCGCGTGAGGCCCGCAGAAGCGCCAACTGGTCCCAGCGGGCGAAGGCGGAATAATAGCGTTGCGGGATCGGCAGGTGCTTGTTCAACGCCTGATACTGACCGCCCTTGCCCAGTTCGGGCGACACCAGCTGGTCGATGATCCGATAGTCGAAGGCGTCGCCCGCCACCCCGACGCCGGAACGGGCGAGAGGCGTAGAGCGCAGGGTGTCGCCGGAACGCTCGAAGCGGATGATCGAGAAGTCGCTGGTGCCGCCGCCGAAGTCGGCGACCAGAACCGTGGCGTCCTCTTTCAGTTGGCGCGCGAAATAGAAGGCGGCGCCGACCGGCTCATGCGCGTAGCGGATGTCGGTGAAGCCCAGACGGCCGAACGCCTCCTGATAGCGTTGCAGGGCCAGGGCCTCGTCAGGATTGCCGCCTGCGAAGGTGACAGGACGGCCGACGACGACGCGCGGCGGCAGATTGGCCATGCCGTCGCCCGCATGGTGGCTGAGGCGCAGCAGGAAGGCGGCCAGCAGATCCTCGAAGCGATAACGCTTGTTGTCGATGCGGGTCTCGGTGAAGGCGGCGCTGGCGGCGAAGGTCTTGAACGACTGGATGAAGCGCGTCTCCAGCGGGTCTTCGACGAAGGCGTCGATAGCCCAGGGACCGGCCTCGACCACCCGTTCGGGCGGTTCGCCATCCACGCTGGCGTGAAACTGGAAGCTGAGCGCCGAGCGGAAAGTCGCGCTTTGTCCCTCGCTGGTGTTGAAGGTGACCAGGCGGGCGTGGCCGGCGTCATCGGTCAGGGCGACGACGGTGTTGGTCGTGCCGAAGTCGATGCCGATCGTGTTCGGTTTTTGCACGGTCATATCTGGCATCCTGGGGAGAGGGGAGCCGGGTTCCTAAAGCCCCGACGCGCGAAGGCAAGGGCCAGACTGCACCAGCTACGAAAAACCTGGCTTGCGGGGTTGGCTGAGGCGTTTGGTATCAGCCGCTCTGCAACCTGTGAGAGACAATTGCGCAAAACCCAGTATTTCCAACAACTGTTGTCGACCAAGGGGTTGGCGTAGCTTTGTTAGGCGTCGTCCCCCCCGACGGCTCGACGCAATGAACTTTCCGAACCTTCATTGGCTCCGGGATGTTCGGGCGGCCTGACCTGTTCCCTCCAAAGACTTAGGTCAGGCCGCACCTGGGGCGCATGCCAGGGTTCGGCGCGCCTTTGTGTATCGCGCCTGAAGCGCGTGTGAGTTGCGTCACGGAACCAGTAAAGGAATTCCACGATGGAACTTTCGAATGAAGACGCCGTCCTCGACCGCCTCTGGCGTGAGGTCTTCGACCAGCCGCTGCCGCTGATCGGCGCTGGGCCTGTGGTGCGCAGCATCCTGAAGAAGGAAGGCGTCACCGACCAGGAAATCGATCAGGCCATCAAGCGCGAGAAAAAGCCCCAGTAGAGATTTAGTCGAGGGCCGCGCTAGCCATCGCAGCCCGTCGCCTCGGCCCTGGTAGTTCCACCAAGTACCAGTGATTGGCGACGGGCCCTAGGGTCACAAAGGCGTCGGTCACCCCAAGGACCGGCGCACGGCCTGTCCCGAACCATCGGGCAGATCGAGGCGGCCTGATCTTTCCACCCCAACGCACCGGATCAGGCCGCTTTCGGCCCTTTTCGAGCCAATGCGCATTCCGCATGCGTCCGGTGGGCTGGATCAACAGAGACGATTGCGGTCTCAGGAAATTCCACCTAGAAGGCCCGTCCTGCCGGTTGGCGGATGTGGCGGAACTGGTAGACGCACTGGATTTAGGTTCCAGCGCCGAGAGGCGTGGAGGTTCGAGTCCTCTCATCCGCACCAAGGTCTTTCAGACCCTGGACCCAAAGAAAAAAGGCCCCGGAGCGATCCGGGGCCTTTCTGTTTTTAGCTGATCGGAGGAACAGGCGGCGGAGGCGCGTCGCTGTCCGTTTCGTGGACCTCGGTCAGACCACGACCGACGTGGCTCTTGCGATAGCCGTAGGCGAAATAGACCAGCAGGCCGATAGCGCCCCAGATCGGCAGAACCAGCTGGGATTCCGTCGGCAGGTTGAAGAACAGGCCCAGAGTTCCGATCACAGCCAGAGGTGCGATGATCCAGATCAGGGGCGTCCTGAACGGGCGGTGACGGTCCGGCTGGGTCACGCGCAGGATCATCACCGCGATCGCCACCATGAAGAAGGCGAACAGGGTGCCCGAGTTGGAGATGTCCGCCAGCTTACCGACCGGCAGGAAGGCGGCGAAGATGGCAACGGCCACGCCAGTGATCATCGTCACGATGTGCGGCGTCTTCCACTTGGGGTGGATCGAGGCCAGGAAGCCGGGCAGCAGGCCGTCACGCGCCATCACGAAGAAGATGCGGGTCTGACCGAACAGCATGATCAGGATGACCGAAGGCAGGGCCAGGAAGGCAGCGATGCCGATGAAGTCGCCGATACGTTCATGACCGACGACACGCAGGACGTGGGCCAGGGCTTCACGCGAGCAGACCAGCGGCTCCTGCAACGACGAATAGGTCGCGCACTGAGCGGCCAGGGCCGACGAACCAGCGTGCAGGATTTCGCCATTAGGGCCAACCAGGGGCTGGGCGCCGATGGCGCCGATCGCGCCCGCTGCGACCAGCAGGTAGAAGATGGTGCAGATGCCGAGCGAGGCGATCAGACCGATGGGCACGTTGCGTTGCGGGTTCTTGGTCTCTTCCGCCGCCGTCGATACGGCGTCGAAGCCGACATAGGCGAAGAAAATCGAGGCCGCAGCGCCCACGACGCCAAGACCGGCGCCATGACCATCGCCGAACCAGCCGTTCGGCGTGAAGGGCGTGAAGTTGGCGCCTTTCAGCACCGGCAGGGTCAGAACGATGAAGACCGTCAGGGCGGTGACCTTGATGGCGACCAGAACCGCGTTGACGCGCGCGCTCTCGCTGGTGCCGATCATCAGCAGGCCGGTGATCAACAGGGCGATCAGCAGGGCGGGCAGGTTCACGATGCCGCCGGCGTACGGGCCGACGGCTATGGCATGGGGCAATGTTATGCCCCAACTCTGCAAGAGGCCGATGAAATAGCCGGACCAGCCGACGGACACCGCCGAGGCCGCAACGGCATACTCAAGGATAAGCGCCCAGCCCACCATCCAGGCCAGCAGTTCGCCCATCACCGCATAGGTGTAGGTGTAGGCGGAGCCGGAAACCGGCACCATCGAAGCGATCTCTGAATAGCAAAGCGCCGCCACGGCACAGACCGCAGCGGCGATAACGAAGCTCCACATCATACCCGGGCCGGCTTTTTGAGCCGCCTCAGACGTCAGTACGAAGATTCCGGTGCCGATGATCGCGCCCACGCCCAGCAAGGTCAGCTGAACGGGGCCGAGGCTTCGGGTTAGCGATTTTTTCTCCGCGGATGCGAGGATCGCATCCAACGATTTAACGCGCCACATTTAGATATTCCCCACGATTACTAGCAGCCCCTCGACTGCTTTCGGGCGGACGCTAGCGGCGGATGGGCCTGCGCGCAACGCGGATGACGAGGTGGTTAAGGCGAGACGACGCTTTCGTGATCGTACCACGTCGCGCTAGAGCCGCGTGATGTTGCCGATCCATGCCGTACTCGAACCGCTGAAAACCGCCCTTGCGGACGGGAATACAGCCGTGCTGGCGGCCCCGCCGGGGGCGGGGAAGACGACGGTCGTGCCGCTGGCCCTGCTGGATCAGCCCTGGCTGGGCGACGGCAAGGTGCTCGTGCTGGAGCCGCGCCGGATTGCCGCACGGGCCGCAGCCGACCGCATGGCCCAGACCCTGGGTGAGCAGACCGGGGGCATGGTCGGCTATCGCACACGCCTGCAAAGCCGGATCGGCCCGAAAACGCGAATCGAGGTCATCACCGAGGGCGTCTTCACGCGGATGATCCTGGATGATCCGTCACTGGACGGCGTGGGGGCGGTGCTGTTCGATGAATTCCACGAACGTAGTCTGGACGCCGACCTGGGTCTGGCGCTGGCGCGCGAGACGCAAGGCGTGCTGCGCGAAGACCTGCGGCTGTTGGTCATGTCGGCGACGCTGGATGTGGTTGGGGTGTCCCGCCTGCTGGGCGGCGCGCCTGTGATCGAGGCCGAGGGGCGAGCGTTCCCGGTCGAGACGCGGTATCTGGGGCGCAACGCGGCCGAGCGGTTCGATGAGGCGATGGCGCGCGCCTGTCTGACGGCGCTGGGCGAAGAGACGGGTTCTGTTCTGGGCTTCCTGCCGGGGCAGGGCGAAATCCACCGCGTCGCGCGGCTGGTGAAGGAGCGGTTGCGGCTGCCGAACGTCGATGTGGTTCCACTGTATGGCGGTCTGGATCGGGTGGAGCAGGATCGGGCTATCGAACCCGCAGAGCATGGACGGCGCAAGCTGGTGCTGGCGACTTCAGTGGCGGAAACCAGCCTGACCATTCAGGGCGTACGGGTCGTGGTGGACGGCGGCCTATCGCGCGTGCCGCGTTTCGAGCCCTCCAGCGGCCTGACCCGGCTTGCGACGGTCAAGGTCAGCCGGTCGTCGGCGGAACAGAGGCGAGGGCGGGCCGGACGGACCGAACCCGGCGTCTGCTATCGCCTGTGGGACGAGGAACAGACGCGGGGTCTGGTCCCGCACCAAAGGCCAGAGATTCAAGAGGCTGACCTGACCAGTCTGGCGCTTGATCTGGCGCGGTGGGGCGCGCGTTCGGTAGAGGGCTTGGCCCTGCTGGACCCGCCGCCTGCGGGGGCGATGGCGGAGGCGAGAAAGGTTCTGACGCGACTGGGCGCACTGGACGCTGAGGGTGGATTGTCGGCGCACGGGCGACGGTTAACGCGCATACCGCTGTCGCCGCGTCTGGCGCATATGGTGGCGGTGGCGTCCGATGCTGGCGACGCCATGACGGGCGCGCGGATCGCGGCGGTGCTGAGCGAACCCGGGCTGGGCGGGTCGGGAGTTGATCTGGCGGATCGTCTGGTCGGGTTGGAGCGGGATCGATCGCCGCGCGCACGCGATGCGATGAAACTGGCGGATCGCTGGGCCAGGGCGGCAGGCGGCGGTGCGGGTGAGACGGTCGAGCCGGGCCCTGTCTCTTATA
>NZ_JABAZW010000067.1 GCF_018608325.1 Brevundimonas sp.
CAGGCAGCGCAGGCCCGTCGCGGCGACCGTGTCATCCGGGCGCCCTTCGCCGGAACCCTGGGCCTCAGCACGGTCACGCCGGGTACTCTGATCAATCCCGGAGCAGTCATCGCCACCCTGGACGACACGTCGAGCATCCGCGTCGACTTCCCCCTGCCTGAGCGTTACCTCAGCCGTCTTCAGCCCGGCACCCCGATCACCGCGACCGCAGACGCCTATGGCGACGAGCCGTTCCAGGGGCGGATCGAACTGATCGATACGCGGGTCAATGAAACGACGCGGGCGGCCACAGCGCGGGCCATCTTCCCCAATCCGGGCGGTCGCATCCGTCCGGGCATGATGATGCGTGTCGCCGTCCAGCAAGGCCAGCGGCAGGCCGTCTCCGCACCCGAAGCCGCCATTCAATATGAAGGCGCTGGCGCATTTGTTTACCGTATCGCCTCAGGTCAGAACGGCTCGACCGCCCAGCGGGTCGAGATCACCACAGGCACGGTCGAGAACGGCTTTGTGGAAATCCTGTCGGGTGTTGAGGCGGGCGAGCGTCTGGTCGGTTCTGGCCTGAACCGCATCCAGCCCGGCGCACCGATCAGCGTTGCAGGCGCACAAGGTCAGCAGGGCGCGACCCAGCAAGGCGCTCGCAAATGATGCTTTCCGACGTATCGGTCCGGCGTCCAGTCTTCGCAGCGGTCGCCGCGATCGTTCTGTGCGTCATCGGCGCCGCCGCCTTCTTCTTCCTGCCCGTTCGTGAACTGCCGGACGTCGATCCGCCGATCGTCTCGGTCAACACCACCTATGCCGGCGCTTCTGCCGAGGTGATCGAGAGCCGGATCACTGAACCCATCGAGCAGCAGGTCGCAGGCATCCAGGGGATCGAGCGGATCACCTCGGTCAGCCGCGATGGGCGGTCCAACGTGAACATCGAGTTCTCGCTGGACCGCAAGATCGATGACGCCGCCAATGACGTGCGCGACCGCGTCAGCCGCGTGGTGGGGCGTCTGCCGGATCAGGCCGATCCGCCGGAAGTCGCCAAGGCGGACTCCGACAGTCAGCCGATCATGATCGTCTTCCTGCGCTCGACCAGCATGAACCGTCTGCAACTGACGGATTACGCCGACCGCTATCTGGTGGACCGGATCGCCACTGTGCCCGGCGTGGCCACGGTCAACATCTATGGCGAGCAACGCTATGCGATGCGGATATGGCTGGACGCCACGGCGATGGCGGCGCGCGGCCTGACGGTCAATGACGTCGAAAACTCTCTGGCGAGCCAGAACGTCGAACTGCCTGCGGGTTCGCTGGAGTCGACCGACAAGGACTACACCGTCCGCGTGGCCCGCACCTATGCGCGGCCCGAAGACTTCCGTCAGTTGCCCATCGGCACGCGCGGCGCCTCATCTGCGTCGAACGCTGTGGCGACCGGATCGGGCAGCGGCTCATCGGCCATTATTCAGGGCCAGCCGACCTATGTGACGCGTCTGGGCGACATCGCCCGCGTCGAGGAAGCGCCCGCCGAGGCGCGGCGTCTGTTCCGTGGCAACGGCATGGACCAGATCGGTCTGGCCGTGACCCGTCAGGCCCAGTCGAACGACCTGGCCATCTCTGACGGCGTCAAGAAGATGATCGAGGAGATACGGCCGACCCTGCCGCCCGGCGTGACCATCGAAATCGGTTCGGACAACTCGGTTTTCACCTCGCACGCGATTGACGAGGTCTGGATCACCATCGGTATTTCGATGGCGTTGGTGGCCCTGGTGAACTTCATCTTCCTGGACAGCCTGCGGGCCGCGTTGATCCCGTCCATCGTGGCGCCGATCTGTCTGCTGGCGACCTTCATCGTGCTGGCGCCGCTGGGCTTCTCTCTGAACCTGCTGACGCTGCTGGCGCTGGTTCTGGCCATCGGTCTGGTGGTCGATGACGCCATCGTGGTGGTTGAGAACATCCAGCGTCGTTTGGACCATGGCGAACCGCCTCTGGTCGCCGCCGAACGTGGCGCGCGTCAGGTCTTCTTCGCCGTTGTGGCCACGACCATCGTTCTGCTGTCGGTGTTCGCGCCCCTGCTGTTCCTGCCCGGATATGTCGGGCGCCTGTTCGTCGAACTGGCCGCCGCCATCGCCGCAGCCGTGGCCTTCTCCGCCTTCCTGGCGCTGAGCCTGTCGCCGATGCTGGCGTCCAAGATCCTGAAGCCGGCACAGACGGGCGGCTGGGTCGCGCGGCGTGTGGATTGGGCGATGGAGCGGCTCAAGAGTTCTTACGCCAGGTCGCTGGACATGCTGTTGGGCCGTCGGATCGCTGTGGTCGGTGTCGGCGCCGTGATCGCCCTTGTTGCGGCGGGTGCGGTGGGCATCTTCATGGTCCTGCCTAATGAACTGGTGCCGAACGAGGACCGAGGCCGGGTTCAGGTGCGCGTCGCCGGGCCGAAAGGCGCCGGCTTCGACTACACCCGCAAGATCATGCTGGGGCTGGAGCCGCTGTTGGCCGAGTACAAGGCCAATGGCGAGGCGGATTCCTTCCTGATTTCCGCGCCCGGTTTTGGCGGCGGCAGCTTCAACTCCGGCAATGCTGTGTTGAACCTGGCTGACTGGTCCAAGCGTGATCGCAGCGCCGCCGATATTGCACAGGAGCTGAACGGCAAGCTGCGCAGCCAGACGGACGCCCAGGTCAACGCCTCGACGCCGGGCGCCTTCCAGCGCGGCGGGGGCAACTCCAACTCCATCGAACTGGTCGCCACCGGCAACGACTATCGCCAGATCTACAACTGGCTTCAGCCCATTCTGGCGGCGGCCCAGGCCAATCCGGGCTTCTCGCGCCCGCGCCTGAACTATGAGCCGAACTCTCCGCGCCTGCTGGTCGACGTCGATCCGCAGAAGGCGGCGGCGCTGGGCGTGTCATCCCAGTCCATCGGTCGCGCGCTGGAGACCATGTTCGGTTCACGCCGCGCCACGACCTACATCAAGGGCGGCAAGGAATACGACGTCATCCTGCAGACCGACCGCGACAACCGGCGCGAAGTGGCGGATCTGGAGGCTCTGTATGTCGCGACGGGCGGCGGGCAACTGGTGCCTTTGTCGGCGGTCGTCACGACCAAGACGACAGGCGACACGCCGGATCGGCGTCGTCTGGATCGCCAGCGGTCGATTTCGCTCCAGGCCGATCTGAACCCCGGAACGACCATCGACGACGCTATTCAGTTCTTGCAAGCCGAGGCCGCCAAACAGTCTCAGAGCGGTGTGACGATCCAGTGGGGCGGCGCGGCGCGTGACCAACAACAGGCGGGCGGCGCGGTCGTCGCGGCCTTTGGTCTGGCGCTGCTGCTGGTCTTCCTGGTGCTGGCGGCCCAGTTCGAAAGCTGGATCACGCCTGCGGTCATCATGCTGACGGTGCCTCTGGCGGCGGCGGGCGGTCTGTTCGGCCTGCTGATGGCCGGGTCCAGCCTGAACATCTACAGCCAGATCGGTCTGATCATTCTGATCGGGGTGGCGGCCAAGAACGGCATCCTGATCGTGGAGTTCGCCAACCAGCTGCGGGATCAGGGGCGCTCGATCCGCGAGGCGATCATCGAGTCCTCATCGCTGCGTCTGCGCCCGATCATCATGACCTCCATCGCCACCGCCTTCGGCGCCCTGCCGCTGGTGCTGTGGCAGGGGGCGGGTGCTGGCAGCCGCCAGACCATCGGCGTGGTGATCTTTACCGGCGCCATGTTCGCCACGGTGCTGACCCTGTTCGTGGTGCCGGTGATCTATGGCGTGCTGGCGCGCTTCACCAAGTCGCCCGAGTGGACGGCCCGCAAGATCGAGGAATGGGAAGCGCAGGAAATGGAGCGCGGCGGCGAGAAGCCTATTCTGGTGGAATAGGCTTCGGCCCTCAGGAAGCGGGCGTCGGTTCGGGCTTGGCCTCGGCCTGATAGCCCGTCTCCACCTTAAGGAAGGCGATGACGTCGCGGCGGTCCTTGTCATCAGGCAGGCCGGGGAAGGTCATCTTGTTGCCCGGCAGGAAGGTGCGCGGGTTCTGGAGCCAGTGGTCCAGCTTCTCTGCATCCCAGGTGAAGTCCGCCGTCCGCATGGCGTTGGAGTAGCTGTAACGCGGACGGTCACCCGCCTTGCGGCCAAAGACGCCGTACAGGTTCGGTCCCGCCATGTCCGGTCCGCCCTCGCCAATGGTGTGGCACGAGCGGCAGCGGGCGAAGGCGCGGCGGCCGTTCTCCAGATCACCTTCGTTGTACGGCGCGGGCAGGGAGGCCAGCAGCGTCGCCTTTTCCGCATCCGACAAGACGCGGGCCGGTTTGGCCGGTGCGGCGGCAGGCGCAGCCGTGTCGGTTCCGCCGTTGCCACAGGCGGCGAGCATCAGAAGGGGGACGGCGGCGAGCGGAAGAAAGCGGTTCATGACGGTTCCTGTTTGACCCCTGATACTCCATTCGGCGAGCGCGGCAATTGGGCAAGCTGTCCTGCTGGACGCGGGGGGCGCGCGGCTGATAATCACTGTCATTCAATGCTGGGCCGCAGGGGTGCGCCGCCCGTCCATGCGAGCGTAGATTTGACCGAAACCATCAAGCTGAGCCAGGCCCGTCGCGGCGACCGCGGGATCATCGTCCAGGTCGGCGCCCATTGTCATCACCAGCATGAGGCGGTGGAGCTGGAACGTCGTCTGCTGGAGCTGGGCTTCGTCGAGGGCGCGCACGTCGAACTGCTGCACGAAGGCCTGTTCGGGCGCGATCCCATCGCCATGAAGGTGGATGATATGCGTGTGGCCCTGCGCCGCCATGAGGCCGAGAGCCTGATGATCCAGTTGGACGCCGCCTGATGGACGCCGTGCTGAAGACCGCCCGCGTCGCCCTGGTCGGCAATCCCAACAGCGGCAAGACCGCCCTTTTCAACGCCCTGACTGGCGCGCACCAGAAGGTCGCCAACTACGCCGGTGTTACGGTCGAGCGTAAGGAAGGTCTGATCCGCGCCGCCTCTGGACGGTCGATCTCGGTGCTGGACCTGCCGGGCACCTATTCCCTGCGGGCGCGCAGTCCGGATGAAGAGGTCACGCGCGACGCGGTGCTGGGCCGTCTGGCGGGCGAGACGCCGCCGGACGTGGTGGTCTGCGTCGCGGACGCCACCAACCTGCGTCTGGTGCTGCGTCTAATCCTGGAACTGAAGGCTGTCGGGCGTCCGATGGTGCTGGCGCTGAACATGTACGACATCGCCCAGCGTCAGGGCCTGCGGATTGATCTGGAGAAGCTGGGCGCCGAATTGGGCGTGCCGATCATCACCACGGTCGCCACCCGCAAGCGCGGCGTCGATGATCTGGTCACCGCGGTGGAGCAACAGGTCGATGTCGCGACCCTGAGCGAAAGCCAGTGGCACAGCCCCGACGCTGCTGAACTGCGCGCCGCCGCCCGCGAGGCCGAGCGGATCATGAAGGCCTGCGTTCGTCCGCCAGAGCGGCCCGACACCCTGACCGGTAAGATCGATTCCGTGCTGCTGCATCCGGTTGGCGGAATGCTGATCCTGATGGCCATCCTGTTCGTCATGTTCCAGGCCGTGTTCAGCTGGGCCGCGCCCCTGATGGACGGCATCGAGGGCGGCATCGGCTGGATCGGCGAGATGGTCGCGGCCATCCTGCCTGACGGCCTGTTGCAGAGCCTGATCGTGGACGGCGTCATCTCCGGCGTGGGCAGCGTGCTGGTCTTCCTGCCGCAGATCCTGATCCTGTTCCTGTTCATCATCGCGCTGGAGGACTTCGGCTATATGGCCCGCGCGGCCTTCCTGATGGACAAGATCATGGGCGGGGCGGGCCTGCATGGCCGGGCCTTTATTCCCCTGTTGTCCAGCTTCGCCTGCGCCATTCCCGGCGTGATGGCGGCGCGGGTGATCGATTCAAAGCGCGACCGGCTGACGACCATTCTGGTGGTGCCGCTGATGACCTGCTCGGCGCGTATCCCGGTCTATACGCTGATCATCGCCGCCTTCATTCCGAACGAGACGGTCTGGGGCTTCGCCAACCTGCAGGGCGTTGTGATGTTCGGCCTCTATGCGGCGGGCATCTTCAGCGCCCTGATCGTGTCGCTGGTGATCCGCAAGATATTCTGGCGGGGCGCTGTTGAGCCCTTCATGATGGAACTGCCGACCTACAAGGTTCCTGACCTGAAAAGCGTCGGCTTCAACCTGTGGCTCCGGGCCAAGATTTTTTTGACGCGGGCAGGGCGGATCATCCTGCCCGCCGTGGTCATTCTGTGGGTGCTAGCGACCTTCCCCTATCCGCCCGAGAACGCGACCCTGCCGGCCATCGATTACTCGTTCGCGGGGATGTTGGGCCGGGCGCTGGAGCCCATCTTTGCGCCCATCGGATTCAACTGGCAGATGGTCATCGCCCTGATCCCCGGCATGGCCGCGCGTGAGGTCGCGGTGGCGGCGCTGGGCACCACCTACGCCATTGCGGATGCAGAGAATGCGACGGGCCTGTTGGCCTCGACACTGGCCCAGCACTGGTCGCTGGCGACCGCGCTTAGCTTCCTGGCCTGGTACATCTTTGCGCCGCAGTGCGTGGCGACGCTGGGCGTTGTGCGTCGTGAGACGAACTCGCTGAAATGGACCTGGGTGATGATCGGCTACATGTTCGCTCTGGCCTATCTGGCCTCGCTTGTGACCTATCATGTCGCGGTGGCGATGGGCGGGGGCTGAGGCCGCCCGCCGGTAGGATCAGCGGCCGGTCGTCAGCTTGACGATGATGATGGCCGCCGTATCCAGAATGGCCTCTGGCGTGTCGGCGCGGCGCAGCAGATCAAAGCTGGCCGCGGTCGATTCCGCGATGGAGGCGATCTGGTACGACGCCAGACGCGGGCTGTAGTCCTTGGGGTGCAGGCCGCTGGCGTGGGCCTGAGCGACGCGGCGTTCGATCGACAGGTGCAGGCGCCGCAGACGACGCACCCGGCTTTCGACAAAGGCGGCGTCGCCATTGTCGGCCAGCATATGTTCGACCCGCAGCACCTGACCGTGGGTGCGCCAGATTTCCATGATGTCGAGAATGAAGGCGCGGCCGATGGAGAAGGCCTTGTCGCCCGGCCAGTCGGCCTGAAAATGGCTGGACAGGCCCTGGAAGTCGGCGGCGGCCACTTCACACAGAGCCAGAACAGGTTCTTCGACGGTCTTGAAATAGGTGTAGAAGTTCGAGGGAGAGACACCCGCGCGCGACGCCAGATCAGCGACGCGGATTTCACCATAATGGCGCTCGTTCAGAAGCTGGCGGGTGGCGTCCAGAATGGCCTGACGCGTGCGTCCGCCGCGAGCGCCGATCTTGTGTCCCAGCTTGTTCGTGTTTTCGGCCATGTCCCCAGATGGTCGAGCAGTGATGGCGCGGACGCTGGCTTAGCGAGACACCGTAAAACCGGGTGCGCCTAAGAGTTTGGTTTCATCCAATCCGTCCGAACCGTCAATCCCTACAAATGTCGCGCAGGCTTCAGGCTTTGAACAGATGGACCAGATCGGGGCGCACCCGCACCGTCTGACCTATGCTCAGTTCCGACAGCGGGTCATGGGCCGAACGTTCCAGATCCAACGCCTGTCCCTCGATTTCGATGCCGATCCGGGTGCGCGGGCCTCGCGGGCTCATGCTCACGACGCGGGCAGAGATGCCCTGTTCACTCAGGATCAGGTCTTCGCCGCGCACGGCCAGAATGACCTCGCCGGTCGGGGCGTCCTTGGGCGCGTCGGTCGTCCAACCATCGACCGTCAGGGCGCCATCCAGAACCTTGGCGGGCAGGTGGACGGCGCCGCCCAGGAAGTCATGAACGAAGGCGGAGCCGGGCTGCTGGTACAGGTCCAGCGGCGTGTCGACCTGTTCGATGCGTCCGTCCTTCAGGATGGCGACGCGGTCGGCCAGATCCAGCGCCTCTTCCTGATCGTGGGTGACAAAGACCGTGGTGACGCCGGTTTCGTCGTGGATGTGCCGCAGCCAGCGTCGCAGTTCGCGCCGCACCTTGGCGTCCAGCGCGCCGAACGGTTCGTCCAGCAAAAGCAGACGGGGCTGGATGGCCAGGGCGCGGGCCAGGGCGACGCGCTGGCGCTGCCCCCCCGACAACTGGGCCGGATAGCGTTTGCCCAGGTCTTCCAGTTGAACCAGCCGCAGCAGTTCTGCGACCCGTTCCTTGATCGCTGCCTTCGACGGGCGTTCTCGGGCAGGGCGGACGTTCAGGCCAAAGGCGATGTTGTCGGCCACGGTCATGTGCCGGAACAGGGCATAGTGCTGGAAGACCAGACCCACCCGGCGCTCACGCGGGGTCTGGGCCAGATAATCATCTCCATCGAAGATGACCGAACCGGCATCAGGCTGTTCCAGCCCCGCCATGATCCGCAACAGGGTGGTCTTGCCTGAGCCGGATGGGCCGAGCAGGGCCAGGAATTCGCCGTCGCCGACCTCCAGGTCGACGTCATGCAGGGCTGGGAAGCCCCGAAATTGCTTGCTCAGGTTCTTGATCGTCAGGGGCATCTAGTGGCGCCTCGTGGCGGCGAGTTCGTCGGCGAAGCGCCATTCCAGCAGGCTCTTGATCAGCAGGGTGATCAGGGCGAGGCCCGCCAGCACTGTGGCGGTCGCGAAGGCGCCGACGAAGTCATATTCGTTGTAAAGAATCTCGACGTGCAGAGGCAGGGTGTTGGTCAGGCCCCGGATGTGGCCAGAGACGACCGACACGGCGCCGAACTCGCCCATCGCCCGCGCATTGCACAGCAGCACCCCGTACAGTAGGGCCCAGCGCACATTGGGCAGGGTGATCTTGGAGAAGATGGCCCACGGTCCGGCGCCCAGCGTCACCGCCGCCAGTTCCTCGTCGGCGCCCTGCTGCTGCATCAACGGGATCAATTCACGCGCCACGAAGGGCAGGGTGACCAGAATGGTGGCCAGCACCAGCCCGGTCACAGTGAAGATGATCCGTATGCCCAGCGCATCCAGCAGGGGCGCGAACCAGCCTGCCGATCCGAACAGCAACACCCAGACCAGACCGGATATGACCGGCGAGATCGAGAAGGGCAGGTCGATCAGGGTGGTCAGCAGGGCCTTGCCCCGGAACTCGTACCGGGTGACGCACCACGCGGCGGCCAGACCGAAGATGGCGTTCAGCGGCACCGATATGGCCGCGACCAGCAACGTCAGGCGAACGGCGGCCCAGGCGTCGGGTTCGTCGAACGCCTTCAGGAAGCCCTCGACGCCTTTGCGGAAGGCTTCGGTGAAGACCATGCCCAACGGCAGCAGAACGATCACCGCCAGCCACAGAAGGCCTATGCCGATGATATAGGGCGCGGCGCCCCTCAGAGGCGATCTGCGTACCGCCGTCATTTGCGACCTCGGCGCAGCAGCAGGCTTTGCAGGCCGTTCATGACCAGCAGGATCAGGAAGGACAGGCCCAGCATGGCCAGGCCGATGGCGGCCGCGCCTGCATAGTTGAACTGCTCTAGCTGGATCACGATCAGCAGGGGCGCGATCTCGGACTTCAACGGCATGTTGCCGGCGATGAAGATGACCGATCCATATTCCCCGACAGCCCGCGCGAAGGCCAGACCGGCGCCCGAGATCAGGGCGGGCAGAACAGCGGGCAGGATGACCAGACGTGCACGCTGGAACGGGCTGGCGCCCAACGTCTCTGCGGCCTCCTCGACCTCATGATCCACGTCTTCCAGCACCGGCTGAACCGAACGGACGACGAAGGGCAGTCCGACGAAGACCAGCGCCAGCAGGATGCCGATGGGCGTATAGGCGATGCGGATGCCGACATCATTGAACCACGAGCCGATAGGTCCGTTCGGCGCGTAGATTGCGGTCAGCGCGATGCCCGCCACAGCGGTCGGCAGGGCGAAGGGCAGGTCGACCAGAGCATCGATGATCCGCTTGCCCGGAAAATCATACCGCACCAGCGCCCAGGCCAGCAGCAGGCCCATGACGCTGTTGATCAGCGCGGCGGCAGCGGCGCTGTAGAAGCTGAGTTGCAGGGCGGCCAGCGCGCGGGGTGTGGTGATCTGTTTCCAGAAGCCGTCGAAACCCAGCTCCCACGGACGCAGGATCAGGGCCGCCAGCGGGATCAGCACGAACAGCGACAGATACAGGACGACGAACCCGAAGGTCAGGCCGAAGCCGGGCAGGACGCTCGGCTCCTTCCATCGCCATCGTCGGGGCAGCGGAATGGATGTCACGCGCCGCCGCTCGGCTGATAGATGCGGTCGAAGACGCCGCCGTCGGCGAAGTGTTTCTTCTGGGTTTCGGTCCAGCCGCCGAAGTCTGCAATGGTGGCCAACTCCAGTTGCGGGAAGTTGGCGGCGAACCGCTGAGCCACAACCTGATTGCGCGGCCGGTAATAGTTCTGGGCGATCAGAACCTGCGACGGCTCTTCATAGAGGTATTTCAGATAGGCCTCTGCGACGGCGCGCGTACCCTTGCGATCAACCACCTTGTCGACGACGGCGACCGGCGGTTCGGCCAGGATGGAGAAGGGAGGCACGACGATGTCCACCTTGTCCGCGCCCAGTTCCTCCACCGCCAGATGGGCTTCGTTTTCCCAAGCCAGCAGCACATCGCCGATGCCGCGCTGGACAAAGGTGGTGGTCGAGCCGCGCGCGCCCGTGTCCAGAATCGGCACATGGCGGAACAGTTCGCGCAGATAGGCGGTCGCCGTCGCCTCGGTCGCGCCGGGACGGCGGATTGCGTCCGCCCAGGCGGCCAGATAGTTCCAACGCGCTCCACCTGACGTCTTCGGATTCGGGGTGATGACCTGGATGCCCGCCCGAACCAGATCGGGCCAGTCCCTGATATTCTTCGGGTTCCCCTTTCTGACCAGGAAGACGATGGTCGAGGTGTAGGGGCAGGCGTTATCTGGCAGGCTGGTCTCCCAGTCCTTGTGCGTCAGACCGCGCTCGGCGATGGCGTCGATGTCGGCGGCCAGGGCCAGGGTCACAACATCGGCCTGAAGTCCGTCAATGACCGCGCGCGCCTGTTTGCCAGACCCCCCGTGAGACTGTTCGACGTTGACGCCGGGCTGGCCGGTCTCACGCCAGTGGGCGTCAAACAGTTGATTATAGGCGCGGTACAGTTCGCGCGTCGGATCATAGGAGACGTTCAGCAGGGATACGCCCCCCGCGCCGCCACCCGAACGGGGCGAGCAGGCGGCCAGCGTCAGCGCACCTGCGCCCAACAGCAATCCGCGGCGATGAAACATGATTGTCCTCCCTGCCCAAGGCCGTGAAGTGACCGGATAAATCCCCATCTGCCAAGTGGGAGATGAGACACGATTTCTGAAACGTGGTCCCAGCTTAACTCATGACATCGCACGCCGTTGCGAAGTGCAAGGACGGCGTGACGTGTGGAATTGACGCGGAAGGGGAGGGAAGTGGTGCCGGCTGCAGGAATCGAACCCGCGACATCCAGTTTACAAAACTGGCGCTCTACCAACTGAGCTAAGCCGGCGTCCTTGATGGACAGGCGCGCCTTATGCGGACGGATTGCATAAGGCGCAAGATGGGTCAGTCCAGTTTCTCAGCAATGCGCGCCGCCAGAGCCTTCAGGGTGTCGGTGTCGGCCATCGGCGCATGGCCGTGCCCCTTCAGATCCCGACTGCTCCAGCGCGGGATGATGTGGAAATGCAAGTGGAAGACAGTCTGCCCGCCAGCGTCGCCGTTGAACTGCATGACGGACAGGCCTTCAGGCTGCAGCGCCTTTTCGACAGCCTTGGCGGTGCGTTGCAAGGCGGCGGTCATGCGGGCCAGAACCTCGGGTTCGACCTCCAGCAGGTTCCGTGCCTGGGATTGTTTGGCGATGATCAGGACGTGGCCTTCCGATTGCGGAAACACATCCATGAAGGCCAGGACGTGGTCGTCCTCCCACACCTTCACCGAGGGGATTTCGCCGCGCAGGATTTTGGCGAAGATATTGTGGGGATCGTAGTCGCCGTGCAGGCTCATGGGGGGCTCCGAAGCGCGTTGTCGATGCTGGATAGCAGCCGATGCCGTGGAACGGGAGCCTTCGTCCGTATCGTGCGTTATGGTCAAGCTTCAACACAGCTTCATCGAGGACGACATGATCCGCTTCATCATTCAGGCCCTGGTCACCATGGCTGGCCTTTGGCTGTCGGCCAAGGTGGTGCCTGGCGTGGACTTCACCAACAACGGCTCCCTGATTGCAGCGGCCATCATCTTGGGCGTGGTCAACGCCGTGGTGCGGCCGATCATGGTGGTGCTGACCCTGCCGTTCACAATCCTGACCTTCGGCCTGTTCCTGCTGGTCGTGAATGCGGCGATGATCGGCCTGACATCGGTGTTTCTGGACGGGTTCGCCGTGCATGGGCTTTGGGCTGGAATCGGCGCGGCGATCGTTACGGGTGTGGTCAGCTGGATCGCGGGAGCCTTCATTGGCGGCAGCGACGAGCCGCGTCGGAACTGAAATTGAAAGAGGGGGCGGTCATGCACTGACCGCCCCCTCATCTGTCTTTACTGCGCGAGGCGTCTATTCCTCAGCCTTGGCCTTTTTCGCAGTCGTCTTCTTGGCGGCTGGCTTCTTGGCCGTTTCCTTTTTAGGGGCCGCCGCCTTCTTGGGGGTAGCGGCTTTCTTGGCGGCAGGCGCCTTTTTCTTGGGCGCAGCGCCAGCCTTGGCGGCAAGTAGAGGCAGGGCGTCTTCCAGCGTGAGGTCTTCGGGCGCCGTTCCCTTGGGCAGGGTCGCATTGATCTTGCCCGACTTGACGTAGGGGCCGAAGCGACCGGCCATGACATGGATCGGCTCACCCGTTTCGGGGTGGGCGCCAAGATCCTTCAGCGGCGCCGTGGCAGACCCGCGTCCCGGACGACCAGCGCGTTTTTCAGCCAGCAGGGCGACGGCGCGGTTCAGGCCGACTTCGAACACCTCATCGATGTCCGAGACATTGGCATAGGTGCCCGCGTGCAGGACGAAGGGACCGTAACGGCCCAGGCCCGCCGTGATCATCTTGCCGTCTTCCGGGTGGACGCCAACCTCACGCGGCAGGGCTAGAAGGCGCAAGGCCTGATCCAGAGTAAGCGACGCAGGCGACCAGCCCTTGGGCAGGGACGAGCGTTTGGGCTTTTCACCCTCCGGCGGCGTGATTTCGACATAGGGGCCGAAACGACCGATCTTCAGCTGCACCGGCTGGCTGGTCGCCGGGTCGATCCCCAGTTCGCGGTCGCCGCTCTCAGCCGAGCCATCCTCAGCCGAGGGTGTGGCGACGGGGCGGGTGTATTTGCACTCTGGATAGCGCGAGCAGCCGATGAAGGCACCGAACCGGCTGGTCTTCAGGCTGAGCTGGCCCTCGTGGCACAGGGGGCATTCGCGCGGGTCGGAACCATCGCCCTTGTCCGGGAAGATGTGGGCACCCAGCGACTCGTTCAGCGCGTCCAGAATGGCCGTGGTGCGTAGTTCGCCAGCGGCCTGCGTCGCGGCATGGAAGTCCTGCCAGAACTCGCGCAGCAGCACCTTCCAATCCAGTTGACCAGCGGACACCTCGTCGAGGCGGGTCTCAAGCGCGGCGGTGAAGTCGTATTCGACCCACTTGCTGAAGAACTGTTCCAGGAAGGCCGTGACTAGCCGTCCCTTGTCCTCGGGATAGAAGCGGTTCTTGTCGACGCGGACGTATTCGCGGTCGCGCAGGGTCGACAGTGTCGAGGCGTAGGTCGACGGGCGCCCAATGCCCAGTTCTTCCAGCTTCTTGACCAGGGTGGCTTCCGAATAGCGCGGCGGCGGTTCGGTGAAATGCTGGTCGGTGCGGATGGCGTCGACCTTGGCCTTGGCACCTTCCTTCAGGGCGGGCAGGCGGCTGGTGTCGTCGCCTTCGTCTTCTTCCGAACCCTTCTGCTTTTCGTCGCGGCCTTCTTCATAGACGGCCAGGAAACCGTCGAAGGTGACCACCTGGCCAGTGGCGCGCAGTCCGGTCTGGCCGTCGGGCGTTTCGATCTCGACCGTGGTGCGGTCCAGACGCGCGGCCTCCATCTGCGAGGCGACCATCCGCTTCCAGATCAGCTCGTACAGACGCTGCAGATCGGAATCGAGGCGCACGGAATCGGGATGGCGGGCGATATTGGTCGGGCGGATCGCTTCGTGCGCTTCCTGGGCGTTCTTGGCCTTGACCTTGTAGAAGCGTGGCTCGGACGGGACGTAGGCGGGACCGTATTCCTTGCCGATCACCTCGCGCGCCTGTGCCAGACCTTCCGGGCTGACCGAGACGCCGTCGGTACGCATATAGGTGATCAGACCGCCGGTCTCATCGACGCCTTCATACAGTTTCTGCGCGGCCTGCATGGTGCGCTGGGCGGTGAAGCCCAGCTTGCGCGAGGCTTCCTGCTGCAGGGTCGAGGTGGTGAAGGGCGGCGAGGGATTGCGGCGAACCGGCTTCTTCTCAACCGAGTTGATGGTGAAGTCGCCAGCGTTGATCGCGGCGCGGGCGGCGCTGGCGGTGGCTTCGTCCTTGATGTCCAGACGCTGCACGCGTTTGCCGGCGTGCTTGACCAGACGGGCGGTGAACGGCGGGCTGTCAGCGTTCAGGTCGGCCTCGATGGACCAGTATTCCTGAGGCTTGAACTTCTCGATGTCCATTTCGCGATCGACGACGATGCGAAGGGCGACGGATTGCACCCGTCCAGCCGAGCGCGCGCCCGGCAGTTTGCGCCACAGGACCGGCGACAGGGTGAAGCCCACCAGATAGTCCAGCGCGCGGCGGGCCAGATAGGCCTCGACCAGCTCCATATCCAGCTGACGCGGATTGGCCATGGCTTCCAGCACGGCGGACTTGGTGATGGCGTTGAAGGTGACGCGTTCGACGTGCGTGTCCTTCAGCGCCTTCTTCTTGTTCAGGACTTCCAGAACGTGCCAGCTGATCGCTTCCCCTTCGCGGTCGGGGTCGGTCGCCAGGATGACGCGGTCAGCGCGCTTGGCGGCCTCGGCGATTTCGGACAGGCGCTTGGCACCCTTGGCGTCGGCCTCCCAATGCATGGAGAAGTCGTCGTCAGGCAGGACCGAGCCATCCTTGGACGGCAGGTCGCGGACGTGACCGTACGAGGCCAGGACCTCATAGTCCGAGCCCAGGTATTTATTGATGGTCTTGGCCTTTGCGGGGCTCTCGACGATGACGAGGTTCATGATTGGTTCGGTCTCGGGAGGGGGCGCGAACGTGGTTGGAGCGGAGCCGCGTGTCAATCGTCGGTCGCGCCGTGCACGTATAGGTAGTTTTAATCTAAATCTGTGCTTCTATGGGTTGTCGGACTGATTCCAAGAGATAGCCATGGCGACCGCTTATCCCGGACCCCGCTCAAAACGGCCTGCGACCCTGTCGTCTGGCCCGTCTCCGTTTCCCACGCGCCATTATATAGGGGCGATGTGCATGGAGATGGCACGTATGGCCAAGGAGGACGGAGACGAGGTCTTGGCCGACGTCCTGCGCAAGGCAGCGCAAGAGGCGGGGAATTCCAAGCCTTAAGCGGCGCCCAGTGTCGTCTGGATCGGGACGCCGTTCTTGATTGCCAGGGTGACGGGCGTGCGTTCCGCCACATCGGCCAGACGCGTCTTCTGCTCATCGGAGAGTGGCCCGGACGGGAACAGAACCCGGTCGATTCGCGGCGGTTGCTCGCCTCCGCGATATTCGAGACGAACCTCCAGCGCCTCCAGAGGCCATTCCTTGCGTTCGGCGTACATCTTCAAGGTGATGGCCGTGCAGGCTCCCAGAGCCGACACCAGAAGGTCGAACGGTGCAGGTCCTGCGTCCTGACCGCCCAGGCGCTCCGGTTCGTCCGCCGAGAAACTGTGTTGCAGGTCACCGCCAGTCGCGATGCGGGTGACGTAGCGCGTTGCGCCGATGTTCGCCGTGGCCAGTGCCATGTTGATCTCCCCGATGATGTCCGCCTCAACATGGTGCCATCCAGACGGATCGCCAACGGGCGTCCCGTGAGCAGGATCGCGATAGCGTCATTCCGGGAAAGCAGACTCGATCGGAGATTTCTCATTCCGATCAAACATCCGAGTGGCTCCGCGGGTAGGATTCGAACCTACGACCAGCCGATTAACAGTCGGCTGCTCTACCACTGAGCTACCGCGGAACTGCTCTGGATTTATCTTAGTTGGGAGCGGGAAGCTCAACCCTATCAAACACCCGAGTGGCTCCGCGGGTAGGATTCGAACCTACGACCAGCCGATTAACAGTCGGCTGCTCTACCACTGAGCTACCGCGGAACTGCTCGGGAGCGGCGCTATAGCAGTGCCCGTTCGATTCGTGCAACGGGAAAAGTGCGCCATGAATCAGTTCGTCGTCTCTGATCCTCAGGATCCCCGCATCGCCGCCTTCCGCGATATCCGTGAACGTGACCTGACGGGGCGCGAAGGCCTGTTCATCGCCGAGGGCGAGGTTGTCGTGCGCGTGCTGGCGTCCGACGCCTCGCAATGCAGGCCGCGCGCCCTGCTGCTGGCCGAGAAGCGGGTGACGGCGCTGGCGGACGTCATCGCCGCCCTGCCGGACGATGCCCCGGTCTATGTGGCGGCTCAGGAGGTGCTGGATCAGATCGCAGGGTTTCATCTGCACCGGGGCATACTGGCCCTGGGCGAAAAGCCGCCGCTGCTGTCGCTGGACGCCATGCTGGGCGAGGTGAGGGCGCAGGATGTGTTCGTCGTCGCTAGCGGTATCGGCAATCACGACAATATGGGCGGGATTTTCCGCAATGCGGCGGCGTTCGGTGCGCGGGCCGTGCTGATGGACGCCAGTTGCTGCGATCCCTTCTATCGCAAGGCCATTCGTGTCTCGGTCGGGGCCGTGTTGCGTACGCCGTTCGTGGTGGTGGACCGGGCGCAGACCATCGCCGAGGCTCTGCAGGCGGCGGGCGTTGATGTCCTGGCCCTGACGCCGTCAGCGAGCCAAACGCTGGCGGATTATCGGCACGAAGGTCCGACGGCAGTGGTTCTGGGCTCTGAAGGGCCAGGTCTGCCCCGCAGTGTCATCGAAACCTGCACGGCGGTGGGCATACCGATGGCGGGGGGATTCGATTCTCTGAACGTCGCCGCGACCAGCGCCGTGGCCCTGCATCATCTGAAATGGGGGCGAGCTGATGCCGCCCGCGTGATTTGACGGCGGGGAGGGGGCGGCGTTTCGTCAGCCCATGATCGTGATTGCTCTTTTGACCGCTCTGCAGATCGCACCGGAAGCAGCGGGCGAGGTTGATCGGTGGCGCGAATGTGTCACGCGGCAGGCTGCGCCGGGCCAGCCCCTGCGCCGAATGCCCGCCGCAATGGTGGATGCCGCCTTGGTGCAATGCGCGCCTGAGCAGGAAACGGCGAGGCGACGTATCGAATCGCAACTTCGGCAGGGTGAGAACCGCCGGGGCCGTCGTCAGGCGGCGCAGGAAGCGCAGCGCGTCACTCTGGAAATCCGTGAGGAGATTCGCCGAAGCCTGATCAGGCGCGTCCGTGCCAATGATCCGGGGCTGGGGGTGAACGGCTGAGAAGGGCGTAGAAACGAAAAAGGCGCGGACCGTGCGGTCCGCGCCTTTTCTGTATCGCGATGGAGGCCTGACCGGGAATCGAACCCGGGTGCAAGGATTTGCAGTCCTCTGCGTCACCACTCCGCCATCAGGCCGCTTTTGATCCCCGTTTTTGCGGGGGCGGTCATCGCGAGGGCCGTTCGCTATCAGATCGGATTGTCCGCTGCAACGCACGGACCTATAAGCGCGGCAGAATTCCTCCCGGATCATCGTCAAAGGCTGTTTACAGATGGATTTCACCGCAGAGCGCAAGGCTATGGTCGACTCGCAGGTGCGGGTGAACGACGTGACTGAGCGCGCGATTCACCTGGCCATGTTGGCCGTGCCGCGCGAATCATTCTGTGCGTCGGACCGCGCCTTCGCCGCCTATTCCGAAGAATCGGTCGTCATCGCGGGCGAGCGTCGCCTGATGCCGGCGCGCGATGTGGCCAAGCTGCTGCAGGCCGCCGATGCCCGCGAAGGCGAAAAGGCGTTGGCCATCGCCGCGCCTTACGCCGCCGCTGTGCTGGCCCGTATGGGCGTGAGCGTCACCGCGCAGGAAACTGATCAGGCTGTGTTCGACGTCGTCGGCGAGGCACTGGCTGCTGAGGGCGTGGCCACGGTGGTCGCGCCGCTGGACCAGCCGACGGGCGAAGGCTGGGACGTGATCGTCTGTGAAGGCGGCATTGGTGCCCTGCCGGAAGCCTGGGGTGCTGCCCTGCGTCCGGGCGGCCGTATCGTGGCGGTCGAGCGTCGCGGTGCCATCGGCAAGGCGGCCCTGTATGTGAAGGGCCGTGAGGGCCTGTCACGCCGTGAACTTTTCGATTCGTCGCCCGCGGTTCTTGCAGCCCTGACGCCGGCTCCTACCTTCGCGCTGTAATCGTTTTTGCGGCCGCGAAGGAAATCGCGGTCGCCAGCGTGAAAAAAACTTAACTGGCGTATGGTCGAGTGAGGCCGCAGTTACGCTGGCGTAACATCGGGCGCTCCTGGGGGAGCGTCAGGCAAGGACGGACAATGTTGAAACGCTCGCGTGTGCTGGCCTCGGCCGCTGTGGTGGCTCTTGTGAGCGGATTGAGTGCGCCTGCCTGGGCCGAAACCCTGCAGGAGGCCATCGCTCTGGCCTATCGCACCAACCCGAACCTGCTGGCCCAGCGCGCCAATCAGCGCGCCCTGGACGAGACGGTGGTTCAGGCCCGTTCGGGCCTGCGCCCCACGCTCAGCGCCTCGGCGGGTGCCAACTACACCCGCACCTGGGCCCCTGACACGACCATCAACGGCGTGACTGTCTCGGGCGACACGGACACGAACGGCGGCAATGTCGGCGTCAGCGTCTCGCAGAACCTGTGGACCGCAGGCCGCACCAGCCGCGCCATCGACCAGGCCCTCGCCAATGTGCTGGCGGGGCGTGAGAACCTGCGCGACATCGAACAGACCGTGCTGCTGTCGGTGATCCAGGCCTATGTGAACGTGTCGCGCGACATGGAGATCCTGCGCATCCGTCAGGAGAACCTGACCGTGCTGCAGCGTCAGCTTCAGGAAACCAGCGCCCGTTTCGAAGTGGGTGAGATCACCCGCACCGACGTCGCCCAGGCCGAAGCCTCGCTGGCGCAATCGGAAGCTGACCTAGCCAACGCACAGGCGCAGCTGTCGTCGTCGCGCGCAGCCTATGCCGCCGTGATCGGTCAGTCGCCGACCGATCTGGAAGCAGCGCCGGCCCTGCCTGCCGTGCCTACGGACTTTGACGCCGCCATGGAGACGGCCCTGGGCCGCAACCCCGGTGTTCTGGCCGCCATCTACACCCAGCAGGGCGCCGAGGCGGCTGTCGCCGCCGCCCGGTCCGAGTATCTGCCGTCGGTGCGCGCCACGGCGTCCTATGGCGGTTCGACCAATGATCTCGGCGATCTGGGCGAACTGACCGATCGTCGCAGCTTCCAGGCGGGCGCCACCCTGTCGGTGCGGTCTGAACCAGTCGCGCGTCGCCCAGGCGCTGGAGCGCGCCAACGCCGCCCAGATCGGCGTCGAAGGTCATCGCCGTACGGTTCTGCAGGACGTCAGCACGGCCTATGCTCAGGTGTTGTCGACCCGCTCGGGCGTCGCGGCGGGCAATGAAGCGGTTCGCGCCGCATCGGTCGCCGCTGAAGGCGTGCGTCAGGAAGCCCAGGTTGGCCTGCGCACCACGCTGGACGTGCTGCAGCAGGAAGTGACCCTGCGTTCGGCCCAGACGGCTCTGGCCAACGCCAAAGCCGCCGAATACGTCGCGCGCGCCTCTCTGCTGAAGGCGATGGGACAACTGGAAGGGCCGAACCTGAACCCGAATCTGGACGTCTATGACGCCAAGGCGAACTATGACCACGTCCGTAATCGCGGCGCCCTGCCGTGGGACGGTGTGATCGAGGCGCTGGACCGCGTGGCCTCGCCCCCGATCGTCGCCGCCAGCGACGCGCCGGACGCCCCGATCGACACCCAGTTGAAGGGTGAGGTTGTGCGGACCGCGCCGCGCAACTGAAGGTTTGGGGCTGAACTCCCCTAAAACGCCCGTTGATTCTGACGGGCGTTGATGCGACGACAACAGATCGGCGTCGGGTTTTCGCCCGGCGCCGTTTTTCTTCCGGCCTTCCACAAGGTTTAGACATGACCGATCAGTCCGCTCAGGAACCCACGATGGAAGAGATCCTGGCGTCGATCCGCCGGATCATTTCTGAAGATGAGGCCCCGGCTGAGACCCCGCCTGCGGCTGTCGCGCCTGAACCTGCGCCCGAGCCGGTCGCGCCTGTCGAACCCGTGCACGAGATCGCCGCCGAAGCCGTTGAAGACGATGTGCTGGAGCTGACGGATCGCTATGAGGCGCCCGCCACGGAAAGCATCGGTGATCTGGACGTGGTCGATGTCACGCCGGAACCTGAGCCGGAGCCTGAACCCTATTACGCCGAACCTGAACCGGCGCCCGTCTATGCGCGCGAGCCTGCGCCTGCGCCGGAACCCGCGCCGACCTATGACGCTCTGGTCGGTGAAAGCGCCGCCGCCAGCGCCGCGTCGGCCTTCGCTGGCCTGCCGCAACCAGCGACCTGCCCTTCGTCAGCGGCAATACGGTTGAGGCCATGGTCGGCGAAATGTTGCGCCCCCTGCTGAAGCAATGGCTGGACGCCAACCTGCCGGGCATCGTTCAGGACGCTGTACAAAAGGAAGTCGAACGCATCGCGCGCAGCGCCTAGCCCTTCGCTTCACCGCAGACTATTTGGAGGGCGGCTCCCGCAGGGGCCGCCCTTTGTCATTTGAGACTCCGTGTGGCCGCGCCCGGCGCGCCTCGCGACAACGATCAAAGAAGCCCCATGCTTGAGAAGACCTTCGAACCCCAGGCCGCCGAGCCCCGCCTCTATGCCCAGTGGGAGGAAAGCGGCCTGTTTGCGCCGCGCGCCGCTGCCCAGACGGACGGAGCGGCTGACGCCTATTCGATCGTCATTCCGCCCCCGAACGTGACGGGCAGCCTGCACATCGGCCATGCGCTGAACAACACGCTGCAGGACATTCTGGCCCGCTATCACCGGATGAAGGGCAAGGCCGTGCTGTGGCTGCCCGGTACGGATCACGCAGGCATCGCGACCCAGATGGTGGTGGAGCGCCAACTGGCGGCGGGCGGCAATATCGGCCGTCGCGACATGGGCCGCGACGCCTTCATCGAGAAGGTGTGGGAGTGGAAGGCCGAATCGGGCGGGACCATCGTTCGCCAACTGCGCCGTCTGGGCGCCTCCTGCGACTGGACACGTGAGCGTTTCACGCTGGACGAGGGGCTGAACGCCGCTGTCCGCAAGGTCTTCGTGCAACTGCACAAGGATGGCCTGATCTATCGCGACAAGCGACTGGTGAACTGGGACCCCCATTTCCAGACGGCGATCTCCGATCTGGAGGTCGAGCAGCGCGACGTGGAAGGGGCCTATTGGCACTTCGCCTATCCGCTGGCTGATGGCGTCAGCTACCAGCACCCCATCGCCTTTGATGAAGACGGCAAGGCGACAGAGTTCGAAACTCGCGACTTCATCGTTGTGGCCACGACCCGGCCTGAAACCATGCTGGGCGACACCGGTGTGGCGGTTCACCCGGAAGATGAGCGTTATGCGGGTCTGGTCGGCAAGGACGTGATCCTGCCGATCACCGGCCGCCGCATCCCCATCGTCGCCGACGACTATGCCGATCCGACCAAGGGTTCGGGCGCGGTGAAGATCACGCCTGCGCATGACTTCAACGACTTCGGCGTCGGCAAGCGGGCAGGGCTGGCGGCCCTGAATATTCTGGACGCCTTCGCGCGCATCGTTGCTGACGACGTGCCGGAGATTCCGGCTGAGCTGGTTGGTCTGGATCGCTTCGCGGCGCGCAAAGCGATTGTCGCCCGCGCCGAGGAAGACGGCTGGCTGCGCGAGATCGAAAAAACCAAGCACGTCGTCCCGCACGGCGACCGCTCCGGCGTGGTGATCGAGCCGTGGCTGACGGACCAGTGGTACGTCGACGCCCACACCCTGGCCCAGCCCGCGCTCGCGGCTGTGGAGCAGGGAGACACGGTGTTCGAGCCGAAGTCGTACGAGAAGATCTACTTCGAATGGCTGCGCAACATCGAGCCGTGGTGCATTTCGCGCCAGCTGTGGTGGGGTCACCGCATCCCGGCCTGGTACGGCCCGAACGGTGAAATCTACGTCGCCGAAACGGAAGCCGACGCCCGTGAACAGGCGATGGCTGACTATGATTCCGAAGTCGCGCTGACGCAGGACGAAGACGTTCTGGACACCTGGTTCAGTTCGGCCCTGTGGCCGTTCTCGACCATGGGATGGCCCGAGAAGACCGAGGATCTGGAGCGGTTCTATCCGACCAGTGATCTGGTCACGGCGGCGGACATCATCTTCTTCTGGGTCGCCCGGATGATGATGATGGGCCAGCACTTCATGGGCGAAGTGCCGTTCAAGCGCGTGATCATCAATGGGCTGGTCCGCGACGAGAAGGGCCAGAAGATGTCGAAGTCCAAGGGCAACGTCATCGACCCGCTGGGCATCATCGACGAACTGGGCGCCGACCCGCTGCGCTTCACCATGGCCATCCTGTCGGGCACGCGCGACATCAAGCTGTCGAAACAGCGGATCGAGGGATACCGCAACTTCGGCACCAAGCTGTGGAACGCCGCCCGCTTCAGTCAGATGAACGAGGCGCGCCGCGTCGAGGGCTTTGACCCTGCGACCGTAGAGCAGACGATCAACCGCTGGATTCGCGGCGAACTGACCAAGGCCGAGCGCGCCGTGGCGGAAGCCATCGAGGGCGGGCGCTTCGACGACGCGGCGGGCGCGCTGTACCGCTTCGTCTGGAACGTCTTCTGCGACTGGTATCTGGAGCTGGCCAAGCCGGTCTTTAACGGCGCCGATGAAGCCGCCAAGGCCGAGACGCGCGCCATGACCGCTTGGACGCTGGATCAGACGTTGAAGCTGCTGCACCCGGTCATGCCCTTCATCACCGAGGAACTGTGGGCCGAGCTGGGCAAGGAAGGTCCGGCCCGCGACGGTCTGCTGATCGGGGCCGAATGGCCGGTTCTGCCCGACGCCTTTGTCGATGCTTCGGCAGAGGCCGAGATTGGCTGGCTGGTCGATCTGGTCGGTGAAATCCGCGGCCTGCGCGCCGAGATGAATGTTCCGCCCTCGGCCAAGCCGCCGCTGGCCTTCGTTGCGCCGGACGCCGTCACCGCCGAGCGGATCACGCGTCACCGCGATTTGATCCTGACGCTGGGCCGTGTGTCCGAAGTGGATTCGGTTGAGGCTGCGGCGACTGGCGCAGTGACCTTCGTGTCCGGCGGTTCGACGGTTGCTCTGTCGCTGGCGGGCATCATCGACCTGACCGCCGAGCGGGCCCGTCTGGAGAAGGAAATCGCCACCTTCGACAGCGACATCGGCCATGTGAACAAGAAGCTGGGCAACCCCAACTTCGTGTCTCGCGCAGCCCCGGAAGTGGTGGACGAGCAACGCGCCAAACTGGCCGAGGCCGAGGCGGGCAAGGTCAAGCTGCAGGCGGCGCTGGCGCGCCTCAGCGAGATCGGGTGAAGTCCCGCATCGATCAGCTTCTGGTCTCACGCGGACTGTTCGACAGTCGCGCACGGGCCAGGGCGGCCATCGAGGCCGGTCTGGTTGTCGCCGACGGCGTGACGGTGCAGAAGCCGTCCGAGCAGATCGCCGAGGATGCGGTGCTGGAGGCCCAGCCTGCGCACCGCTGGGTCGGGCGCGGCGCGCTGAAACTGGATCACGCCCTGAGCCTGTGGCTCATCGTTGTCGAGGGGCGGGTGGTGCTGGACGTCGGCGCATCGACGGGCGGCTTCACCGAGGTCTGTCTGGATCGCGGCGCGGCGAAAGTCTTCGCCGTCGATGTCGGCTTCGGCCAGATGCACGACAAGGTCGCCAGCGACGCACGCGTGGTCAATCTGGAGCGGACAGACGCGCGCGATCTGACGGACGATGTAATCCCGCAGGCGCCGTCCCTGATCGTCTGCGACGCCAGTTTCATCAGCCTGTCGAAAGTGTTGCCTGCGGCTCTGGCCCTTGCGACGGATGACGCTGACCTGGTGACGCTGGTGAAGCCTCAGTTCGAAGCGGACGGCCCCAGCGGCGTCGGCAAGAAGGGCGTGGTCAAGGACCGCGAGGCCCATGCAGCGGCGGTTCAGCGGGTATCCGACTGGCTGGGAGGCATCGGATGGACTGTGCAGGCGACGACCGAAAGCCCGATCACGGGCGGTGACGGCAATGTCGAGTTCCTGCTGTGGGCCAAGCAAGGCCTCAAGTAGCGCGAAGCGCGGTAGGCCCAAGAGCATGGTCTCAAGTAGCGCGACTGCGCGATAGGCGACCCAAAAATGGAGAAACCGCCGGAGGACTGATCCTCCGGCGGTTCCCGTCACGTCGTCGATCGACAGGGGGGCTGATTATTAATCGACGACGCGATAGCGGCCGTACTGGTCGGGGCAGGTCCGCACATAGCGGGTGTCGCGACGACCATCCGGCAGACGGATTTCGCTCTCAGCGAGACGGCATCCATCTGAATTCTGGTAGGATTGAACGGGCTGAGAACGTTCGTTGTAGTAGCCGCGATCATCGCGGGCGTAGTCGTTACGGTCGTACTGATCGTATCCGTAGCTGTAGCCCTGATTGGAGCCGTAGCTGTAGCCATACTGAGGCTGGGTGTAGACCGGCTGACGATCGTAGTAGCCGCCGCCCTGATACCCCTGCTGATAACCGCCCTGGTTATAGTAGCCATCCTGACGATAGTCGCAGTTATTGGAGCTGCTGCGGCCGACCTGCGAACCGATCAGGGCGCCGACGACGCCGCCAAGGACGCTGCCCTCGGTGCGGCGACCGCGTGCGGCCAGTTGCGAGCCGATGACGGCGCCCGCGCCGCCGCCGATGACGGCGCCTGCGCCGGTGCGGCCCTGACGCTGGGTCTGGCACGGATCGTACTGATAGCCGCGGTTGTCATAGTTGTACGGGCGGCCATAGGCGCCGGTGCCGTAGTTCTGCGTGTAGCCGTAGCTCTGGGCTTCGGCGGCCATTGGTGCGGCCAGGCCTGCAAAGGCGAGGGCGGCGGCCAGTGAGACAATCTTCGTGCGCATTTGGTTTGAACCCCTTCGAGGATCGGACGCTTTCCGTAACCGGAGAACGGCTGAACCCCGTGTCTGTTGCAGTGAGATGTAGATGACCGAAGCTGAACGCTATTTGAGCGGACTGTTCATCTTCGTTCATCTTTCGGGTGAAATTGGCTGGGTTGGCGCGGTGGGATGGGAAGGCTAGAAGCCCGCCGATGGAAATCTTGAGCATCGACCGCGTCGGCGGGCAGGGCGACGGCGTCGCCAATACGCCGAACGGACCGGTTTTCGTCCCCCTGACCCTGCCGGGTGAGACGGTGCGGGCCGTGGTGGCGGACGGCCGTGCCGAGCAGGTCGAGATCGTGACCGCCAGCGCTGACCGGATTGCGCCGGTTTCGCCCCAGTATGGCGATTGCGGCGGGTGCTCGCTGCAGCACTGGGCGGCTGAGCCGTATCTGGACTGGAAGCGCGAGCAGGTGCGGCTGGCTCTGGCGCGTGAGGGGATCGAGACCGAGATCGAGGCCACGGTGGCGACGCCTGCGGGAACGCGACGGCGTGTGGCGCTGCACGCACGGCGGATGCCGGACGGGCGCGTGGCCTTGGGGTTCAAGGCGCGGCGGTCGTGGCGTCTGGTCGAGGTGACGGCCTGTCCCATCGCTGATCCGCGCATCGTGGCGGCCATTCCGATGCTGGCCGAGGTGGCGGCGCCGCTGCTGGAGCATCCGAAATCCGCCCCGACCCTGCATGTGACCTGGACCCTGTCGGGGTTGGATGTCGATGTGACGGGGGTCGAGCGGCGCACAGGCGGCCTGTCCGGTGACGCGCAGATGCGGGCGATTGCGGCGGCGCAGCGGGCCGATCTGGCGCGGCTGAGCCTGGCGGGCGATGTGATGATGATGGCGCGCCAGCCCAAGGTGGCGTTCGGCCCAGCGACCGTGCCCCTGCCTGCGGGCGGGTTCCTGCAAGCGGTCCCAGAGGCCGAGGCGGCGATGGTGTCGCGCGCCCTGGCGGCGGTGAAGGGCGCGAAAAAGATCGCGGACCTGTTCTGCGGCGCGGGCACATTCACCTTCCCGCTGGCGACAGTCGCCCCGGTGATCGCGGCGGATGCGTCCAAGCCGGGCATTGATGCGCTGAAGATCGGCGTCGGGTCGGCCAAGGGCATGAAGGCGATCACGGCGGAGGCGCGGGACCTGTTTCGCCGCCCGCTGACGCCGTTTGACCTGAAGGGCTGCGACGCCATCGTGTTCGATCCGCCGCGCGCCGGGGCTATCGAACAGACGGCCCAGATCGCCGACACCAAGGCCAGCGTGGTGGTGGGCGTGTCGTGCAATCCGCAGACGTTTGCGCGGGATGCACGGGTGCTGATCGACAAGGGGTTCCGGCTGGAGACGGTGACGCCGGTGGACCAGTTCCTGTGGTCGGCGCACGTCGAACTGGTCGGCATTTTCAGACGATAGGCGATAAGCATGAGCGATCAGGATTTTGAAGACGATGGCGGCGGGTTCGACGCCGACGACTGGAACCGGCTGAAACCCTTCACCGGCGCGGTGGCGACGCTGGATGACGTGCAGGCGCGTCGGGCGGTGTTTGCTCTGGGCGAGACGGACGATCCGCGCGTGATCGACATGGACCTGCCCCAGCCAGTGATCTGGTGGGATGAGGACGGCGAACAGGCGGCCATTGTCGTTCAGGCCGAAACCCATCTGGGCAAGGACGGCGAGGAGATGGAGGTTCTGGGCCTGATCCTGCCGGACGGCGAGGGGGCTGTGGCCCTGATGGAAGACGTTGATCTGGTCGATGACACCGATCCGACGTGGCGTGATCTGGTGACCCGCGCCATCGATCCGTCGGCGGCGGACGATTAGCCGAACAGCTCCAGCTGAGGTCTGGCCTCGGGCGGGACGCGGAACTGGGTTTCGTCCAGCAGGGCGCGGGGCGTGTCGAGGCCATAGCGTTTGATGGCGGCCTTGAACCGGGCGGCGATCAGGTCGGCGACGGGGCCTGAGCCCTTCATCCGCTGCGAGAAGTCGGGGTCATAGTCGCGGCCTCCGCGTGTCTGGCGCACCAGCGACATGACGCGGGCCGCACGGTCGGGGCGGGCGTCGTCCAGCCATTCGCGGAACAGGTCCTTGATCTCCAGCGGCAGGCGCAGGGTGACATACATGGCCGAGGTCGCCCCGGCCTTGGCGGCGGCCTCCAGCACCGATTCCAGTTCGTGATCGTTCAGGCCGGGAATGACGGGGGCGAAGCCGACCCCGACCGGACAGCCTGCATCGGCCAGCTTTCGGATCGCCTCAAGCCGTTTGGCGGGTGTGGAGGCGCGCGGCTCCATCGCACGGGCCAGACTGCGGTCCAAGGTGGTGATGGAGACCATGGCCGAGGCCAGCCCCTGCTTGCCCATCGGCCCTAGAATGTCGGCGTCACGCCCGATCAGCACCGACTTGGTGATGATGGTGAAGGGGTGGTTGTAGCGCCGCATGACCTCCAGCATCGAGCGGGTGGATTTCAGTGTCCGCTCGACCGGCTGATAGGGGTCTGTGTTGCCGCCTATGTGGATCCGCTTGCATCGATATTTGGGTGCGAGGAACGCCTGTTCCAGCAGACCTGCGGCCTCGGGCTTGAAGAAGATCCGGCTCTCGAAATCCAGACCCGGGGATAGGCCCATCCAGGCATGGGACGGACGGGCGTAACAGTAGATGCAGCCATGTTCGCAACCTTTGTACGGGTTGATGGAGCGGTCGAAGCCAACGTCCGGGCTGTCATTCCGGGCGATGATGGTGCGCGCGTGTTCGGGCGTGAGGATGGTGCGCAACGGCGCGGGCGTGGCGTCATCGCCGGTCCAGCCGTCGTCGAAGGCCTCGGACTGATTTGTCTCGTAGCGGCCGGTCGCATTCGAACGCGCGCCTCTTCCCTTTGCGGCTTCCATGACCTGACGATGGAACGAGTCTTGGAACAAAGCAAGAACATTTTGGGCGTGCGAAGGCGCCCGCCGCCGTGGGGCGTGGGGGTGGGCAGATGGAATGCCCGATAAGGAGGGCTTGGCGGGGCGCCGGGCCTTCGCCCGGAGTTGTTTGTAGAATTACCGTTTCGACGAAGGTTT
>NZ_JABAZW010000139.1:0-2432 GCF_018608325.1 Brevundimonas sp.
GCCGTGCGGGCCGAGAAGCGGATCGAGGTCTGGGACGACGCACGGCTGAAGGGCCTGCTGCGGGATGCAGACGGGCGCGTGGTCGGGGCGCTGGTCGCGCGCGGACCGGGTGGAAAACTGACCGAGATCACAGCGACGGCGGTGGTGCTGGCCACCGGTGGGGCGGGCGGTCTGTTCGCGGCGACGACGACGCCTGCGGCCCTGAAGGGCGAGGGCATGGCGCTGGCGGCGCTGGCCGGGGGGGAAATACTCGATCCCGAGTTCGTGCAGTTCCACCCCACCGCCATCGACGTCGGTCTGGACCCCGCGCCTCTGGCGACCGAAGCCCTGCGTGGCGAAGGCGCGCGGCTGATCGACGGGCAGGGCGTCTTCTTGCTGGGCGAAGAGGATGATGCGGACCTGAAGCCGCGCGACGTGGTGGCGCGGGCGGTTCATGCGGCGCGGGCCTCGGGGCGCGGCGCCTATCTGGATGCGCGCACGGCCATCGGCGAGGCCTTCCCGCATGAGTTTCCGGCGGTGTTCGCCGCCTGCATGCGCGCCGGTCTGGACCCGCGCGTCAGCCCCATTCCGGTGATGGCGGCCTGTCACTATCACATGGGCGGGATCGCCGCCGATGCGGACGGACGCACGACGGTTCCGGGCCTGTTCGCCGTGGGCGAATGTGCGGCGACGGGGGTGCATGGCGCCAACCGGCTGGCGTCCAACTCGCTGCTGGAAGCCGCGACCTTCGGGCGGCGCGCAGGCGTGGCGGCGGCGAAAGGGGCGGGCGGCGGCAAACCCCTGCCGGTCGTGGCTGGGCCTGACCTGCCGGATGCGGCGATGGCGGAGCTGCGCGCGGGCATGACGGATCATGCGGGCGTGGTGCGGGATGCGGCGGGCCTGTCGGGTCTGATCGCCCTGATCGACCGGCTGGAGGCGCAGCATGGGGCAGCGGCGTCGCTTCTGGCGGCGCGCCTGATCGTGCAGGCCGCGCTGGACCGGCATGAGAGCCGGGGCGGGCATTATCGCGCTGACTATCCCCAGACGGCGGCGGTGGCGCAACATACGCGGGTGCGGCTGGTCCAGCCCGCGATCCTGGCGGTGGCGGAATGATGCGGACCCTTCCTGATCTGATGACCGAACCCGTGGTACGGATGGCGCTGGCCGAGGATCTGGGCCGTGCGGGCGACATGACGGCCCAGGCCTGCATCCCCGAGGGCGCGCGGATGAAGGCGGCTTTCGCAGCCAGAAAGCCCGGCGTTCTGGCCGGGATCGACGCGGTGCGTCTGGCGGTTCTGGCGATGGACCCCAGGGCGTCCATCGATGTGCGGCTGAACGACGGCGCGGCGCAGGTCAATGCCGAGCCTATTTTCTTCTCGGGTGCAGTCGAAATCGCGCCGAAGCTGGCCGGACGGGTCGAGCGTGTGCTTGCAGCCGAAGGCAGCCTCGTCGAGGCGGGCGCGGTGCTGGCAGTGGTTGAGGCGGATGCGCGGGGGTTTCTGTCGGCGGAGCGGACGGCGCTGAACCTGCTGGGGCGGCTGTCGGGCGTGGCCACCCTGACGCGCGCCTATGTCGAGGCGGTCGCGGGGACGAGGGCGAGGATCGCGGACACGCGAAAGACCACGCCGGGCCTGCGCGCGCTGGAGAAACACGCTGTGGCCTGCGGCGGGGGGATCAATCACCGCTTCGGGCTGGATGACGCCATCCTGATCAAGGACAATCATGTCGCCGTCTGCGGCGGGGTCGCCGAGGCCGTGCGCCGGGCCAAGGCTTTTGCGCCGCATCTGATGAAGGTGGAGGTCGAGGTCGACGGTCTTGATCAACTGGACGCGGTTCTGGCCCTGATCGGTGAGGGCGCGGCGCCGGACGTGGTGATGCTGGACAACTTCAGTCTGGCGGACCTGCGCACAGCGGTGGCGCGGGTTGCGGGCCGGATTACGCTGGAGGCGTCAGGCGGCGTCGATCTGACGACCGTGCGCGGCATCGCGGAAACCGGCGTGGATGTGATTTCGGTCGGGGCGCTGACCCATTCGGCGCCGGTGCTGGACATCGGTCTGGACGCGCTCTGAGGTCAGGCGCGTCCAGTTACGACGATATCAGGCGGGCGTAGCGGCCGTGGCGGTCTCGGCTTTGGGCGCCGTCTGAGCGGTGCGGGCCGGTTGCACGGCAGGCTGAGGCCGCGCCGCCGGAGCGGATGCCGCAGCAGCGACGGGTGTGGCGGCCTGAGGCGCCTGTGCGCGCGGCGCGGGAGCCTCGGCCTTGGGCGCAGCAGCAGGCGCGGCTGCGGGACGCGGGGCGGGCTGGGTGTGAGCTTCGGGCGCCGACAGGTTTTCTTGAGCCAGAACCAGCGAATAGGCCACGGCCTGTCCGGCCTGACGAGCCGCTTCGACCGGATTGATGCCGGCCTGGATCAGGCGCGGCTGCTCACCGCCCGTGGACGGACGGGGCGCATA
>NZ_JABAZW010000139.1:2530-4245 GCF_018608325.1 Brevundimonas sp.
GAACGCGTCGCTGGAGCCGGAACGGCCGCCGAAACGATAGAACAGGTGACTGCCGACCTGGCTGACCTGGATCAGCGAGTTGCGCCACGTGGGCGAGACGCCGGTGGTGTGGAAATGGGTGGCGTTGCCGACGCTGGCGAAGACCGAGCCGGACATGGCGCCGGAGGCCACCGCACGGGCGCGGTCCCAGGCGGCGCGGTTGACGCCGCCGCGCATCACGCCTGAGCAGGTGAAGGAGAACTGGCAGCCCGAGCCGCGTGCCGCGCCCTGGAAGACGACGCCGCAGATGGTCTTGGGGAAGGCGGGGTGGCGGACGCGGTTCAGGACCACCTGAGCCACGGCCTTCATGCCGTCGCGGCCCTCGCCGCGTGCTTCGTAATAGACAGCCTGGGTCAGGCAATCCAGATCGCGGCTGGCGTCCAGGGCGTGGCCCATCTGGAAGGGGCGGGCGCCGGTCGGGGCGGTGACGTTCACCTGACGCAAGCCGTTGTCGGCAGGCGCGCGGAGTTGTTCGAGGCGGGCGGCCAGCAGTTCAGCCTGCCGGTCGCGCTGGGCCGAGCCAGCGCTGGTGTAGGGGTCGTGTCGTCTTGCAATCGTCAGGGCGCTGGCGTCCAGACCGCCTGCGGCGGCGGCCAGGGCTTCTTCGGTGAAGCCGGCGGCGGTGGCGCCTTGAATCCGTTCAGCCTGAGCCCGCAGCGTCGTCGCGCGTGCTGTCATGCCGCCCAGATAGGCGCTGCCGATCGCCAGCCCCACGAGCCCGCCAAAGGCCGCAGCCGCCGTCATGGGCTTGATCTTGGCCACACGGTCGGCACGCGAAATGGCGCGCGTCTGCGAGGAATGCGACAACGAGGTAGTCCTGTTAAGCAGGGCGAGAAACGCAGCCCCCGGGGTAGTCTCGCCAGCCGGGCGACTCTGCGGTCGCTGTTCCAGCCTGCAAATCCGGCGCTCGGCTCAATGGGCCCGGGCGTCGGAGGACGGGCCTATATACCGCTATTTGTGACCGGAATGTGGTTGATTCGCAAGATGTGGGGTAAGGGCTAGAAACCAATAGGTATTTTTTCCGGCCTCCAGAGATTGTGGTCGTATTTGGTTTAATTTCGGACAATCTATCGCGCGAATACTGTATTTCGATACACGGTGATTGCTCTTTATTTGCGTGTCGTGCGCGATGTCAGCTTATCCAATTGTGACAGTTGTTGGCGGATTTGCCGCGTCTGTATTCGGTGGTTTGTTTTGGGTGGAACGAACCGCCCGGGTTCACGTTGAAGCTTGGCCCTTGAAGGAAAACACACATGATCCGTCCCATTGTCTTGACCGCCGCTGTTTTGAGCGCCCTGGCGCTGGCTGCTTGCGGAACCACTGTTGAACAGAAGGCCGCCACAGGCGCCGTCGCCGGGGCCGTTGTCGGCGGCCCGGTGGGTGCAGCCGTCGGCGGCGCTGCTGGAACCGCCGTCGGCCAGGCTCAAAAGCCGAACTGACGTGTAGACAAAGGCGCGCCCTTGCCTCATGCGGGGCGCGACCTATCTGCATCACTGTGCGCGGATCGGCCTCCGATCCGGCCGAAGCCGCGTGTTCGTCCACGACGAACCTTGATTTTGCCGCTGGTTTCGGTTTTGTGCGGCCCGCTCCGGCCGTGCGTTTTCGCCGCCTGACCCCCCGACGGCCGCTTTCGGCCGGACCACAAGGAACCTGAACGCTTTCGCATGAAAGATTTG
>NZ_JABAZW010000152.1 GCF_018608325.1 Brevundimonas sp.
TCCGCTCCCGCCGCCGCAAGGTCGCAGGCCTTACGAGCCCTCCGGGCGACGGGACGTTGTCAGCATAGGGGATGCGGGTGGTCAGGCGCGCTGATTGGGTCGAGATCGGGCTAGACGCTTGGAAAGGCTGGGTTTGAGCAGCGTCATTGTGGGAGTTCGACGGAAATACCCAGCGGTCCTTTCCTACCACTCGTCATCCTTGGGCTTGTCCCAAGGATCCATACGCCCGGTTTGAGGGATGTGCGCCCTGCGGAAAAAAGCGGGCGTATGGATCCTCGCCACAAGGGCGAGGATGACGAGGTTGGGAGAGTGAAGATGACGAAAGTGAAAGGCGAGATGCCCCACTACTTCGCCGGCAAGACCGCCAGCAGCCCGCGCGTGGCGCCGACGGGGGCGATGGTCAGGTGGTCTTCATCGGCCAGCACGACCGACTGGACGCGCAGGTTCGGGTAGCGGTGCGACTTCAGCGTTGCCTCCATCGTCTGCATGTCGCGGACCATGTCGGCACCGCTGGTGTTGCGGGGGCTGGGTCCGGGGACTTCCCACGCGCCGACATACATGAAGACATCGGCGGGCAGGTCGGTGTGGCTGCGGGCGTAGGCGGCCTCCATCGTCATGATGTGGCGCTTGTCGAACCAGAAGGACGGGCTGCCCAGAATGTAGGAATGGAACATCGACGGGTCGGTGAACAGGATCTGGGCGCCCAGCAGCGCACCGTAGGAATGGCCCAGCAGGACGCGACGCGCGGGGTCGGCGCGGAAACGGTCCTCGATGAAGGGGATCGCCTGGGTCTTCAGATAGGTCTGATACGCGGCGCCCTGGCCGTGGACATTGCTGCTGGCGCTGCGCGGGCCGTTCGGGGTGGGGGTGTAGTCGCGGTTGCGGCTGACAACGCCGCTGTCGCCACGCGAATAGGACAGGCCGACCAGGATGAAGTCTTCAAGCCTCGGGCCGTCCAGATTCACACGCCGGGCGACCTGACGGACGATGGGGAAGGCGTAGTCGGCGTCGGTGACATAGAGCACCGGATAGCGGCGCTGGGGATTGGCCTCATAGCTGGCGGGCAGGCTGACGAAGACCTCGTAGTCCCGGCCGGAAACGGGATCGGGAACGGTCCAGACCTGGGTGCCCTTCAGGACATAGGGCGCGCCTTCGACCTGGGCGGTTTCGGCTTGAGGCGTGGTCTGGGCCGACGACTGAGCATCGGCCTTGGGCGAACAGGCGGCGGCGACGACAGCCATCAGAGCGACGGCCAGACTTGGCAGTTTCATGAGCGATTCCCCGTGAAGCGTTGCAGGGGAGGCTAAGCTCGAATGTGGCGACGAGGGGGCGCGCGGCCCCCTCGCACGCGATCAGGCGTTGGCGCCGCCGTCGATCAGGATGCTGGTTCCGGTGATGTAGGCAGCGGTCGGCCCGGCCAGGAAGGCGGTGGCTGCGGCGATCTCTTCGGGGCGGCCATAGCGGCCAAGGGCGACCGTCGACAGCATGGTCGCAGCCATCGGACCGGTCTCGGGGTTCAGGTCCGTATCGACCGGGCCGGGGCGGATCAGATTGACGGTGATGCTGCGGCCGCCCAGTTCACGCGCCAGTCCGCGATTGAAGGATTCCAACGCCGACTTGGTGGCGGCATAGACGGTCAGGCCGCCAAAGACGACGCGCTCGCCCACATTGCTGCCCACGGTGATGATGCGGCCGCCGTCCGGGATATGGCTCAACGCGGCCTGGGTGGTCAGAAGCACGCCCCGGAAGTTGACGTTCAGAAGGGCGTCGATGTCCTCGACAGGCTGGGTGGCGAAGGCGCCCGAACGCCCGATGCCGGCGTTGTTCACCAGAATATCGAGGCCGCCCAGACCGTCGACGGCGCCGTCGACGGCGGCGGATGCGCCTGATGTACTGCCTGCATCGGCCTGGATGGCGACGGCGGTGCGGCCCAGTGCGCGCAGTTCGGCGGCGAGGGCCTCGGCGCGGTCGACGGACTTCTCATAGGTGATGGCGACATCGGCGCCGTCGGCGGCGAGCTGGCGGGCGATGGCGGCGCCGATGCCGCGGCTGGCGCCGGTGACGAGGGCGCGCTTGCCGGAGAGGGGAAGGGACATGGAGGAGACGGCCTTATCTGTAATGATCGATACAGAACGAGGTGGTGCGGTTGAAGCCGGGCCGCAAGGGGCTTATCTATCGATCGCTACAGAAAAAGGAGAAAGCCGGTGTCCGACCGTGGACGGCCCCGCAGTTTTGATCGCGACGTCGCCCTGCAGAAGGCTGTGGAGGTCTTCTGGGCGCGTGGCTATGCGGGCGCGTCGATGGCCGAGTTGACAGGGGCGATGGGGATTTCGCCGCCCAGCCTCTACGCCGCGTTCGGCAGTAAGGCGGACCTCTATCGGCAGGCGATGGATCGTTATGTGGCGACGTCAGGCGCGGCGCTGTGGGGGCTGTTGGAGCAGCCGACGGCGAAGGCGGGCGTGGAGGCTGTGTTTCGCGCCGCGGCGCGCGGCATGGTTCAGCCCGGCAAGCCGTTCGGCTGCATGGTGGCGCTGAGCGGCGCCCAGCCCGAGGATTTCGACGCTGGTCTGCATCAGGACATGACGACTGTCTGGCAGGGAACGCGACAGGCGCTGCACAATCGCTTCGAACGCGCGCAGGCGGCAGGCGAGATTGACGCGGGCGCCGATCTGGACGCCATCGCCCTGTTCTACGCCACGGTGCATCAGGGCATGAGCCTGCAGGCCCGTCAGGGCGCGACGGCGGATGAACTGGATCGACTGGTCACCTCCGCCCTGATGGCGTGGGAGCCGATGACCCGACCCGATCAGGCGTAAGGCCAATCGACATTCAGTCAGTCGGTATCTTCGATTGTCATTCCGGGGCTGAGCGAAGCGAAGAACCCGGAAGCCAGGACACCGGCGCCGTTGCTGGCCGTACCGTATTGGGCGCCGGAGTGCGAGCCACCTGGGTTCCGGGTTCGTCCTGCGGACGCCCCGGAATGACCGTTTGGAATTAATCGCCGATTGGACCCGGCCGTATCAGGCGTAGTTGAAGCTGATCGAGATGCGGTCTGACTTGGCCTGATTGGTCGGGACCTCGTGGCGCAGCCAGCTTTCCCACATCAGCACCGTGCCCGCCTTTGGGTGCAGATAGACGAAGGGGCGTTCGGCCTCGGTCGCGGCGTCGGTGACGCCGGGGCGGGCCATCATGAAGGGCAGGCGCGGGTCTTCGACCTTCAGCGACGAGGCGCCGTCGGGGATGTCGATATAGACGGTGCCAGACAGGAAGGCGTGCGGGTGGATGTGGCCCGTATGCCCGCCGCCGGGCTTCAGGATATTGACCCACAGATTGTCCAGTCGGGGCTTGCGCGCCAGATCGAAGTTCAGAGCCTTGGCATAGGCGACGGCGTGGCGGTCCAGATGGCGCTTCAGCTCCGCGAACTCGGGGAAGCGGTGGGGCAGGTCGTTCAGCGAGCCATAGGAGGTGTAGCCCCGATAGGCGTTGGCGCGGCACCAGCGGCGGCCCGCCTCATCCTCTTCCGCCATCATGCGGATGACGTCGATCAGCTGTTCGTTGAAGTCGGGCCAACCCCGGCCGTCGGCGAGAGAGGCTTCATAGACCTGGGTGACGAAGAGGGGGCGCAGGGACATGTCGGCGGGATAGCGGGTTCGGGGCGGGACGGGAACCGTCGTCGCACATTTTGGGACGAGAGAACGATGGCGCCCGCCCTCTCGCCTGATGCGCATGATCCGGTTAAGGATGGGGCATGTTCAAGTCCGTCCTTGTCGCCAATCGCGGCGAAATCGCCTGCCGTGTCTTCCGCACCGCCAAGCGGATGGGAGTACGCACCATCGCCGTCTATTCCGAGGCCGACGCCCATGCCCTGCATGTGCGCGAGGCGGATGAGGCGGTCCTGATCGGCCCGGCTGCGGCGCGGGAAAGCTATCTGGACGGCGCCAAGGTGCTGGCGGCGGCCAAGGCGACGGGGGCGGAGGCGATCCACCCCGGTTATGGCTTCCTGTCCGAGAACGCCGAGTTTGCAGAGGCCGTCGCGGCGGCGGGCCTGATCTGGATTGGGCCGGACCCGTCCTCGATCCGGGCCATGGGTCTGAAGGACGCAGCCAAGGATCTGATGATCAAGGCCGATGTGCCGGTGACGCCCGGCTATCAGGGCGCGGATCAGTCGGAGGCGACCCTGACGGCGGAAGCCGCGCGGATCGGCTATCCGGTGC
>NZ_JABAZW010000011.1 GCF_018608325.1 Brevundimonas sp.
GATCGCGCCAGCCCGCCGGACAGCCGGTCCAGACGCCCTGTCTCGCCCAGTGTCAGGGTCAGGGCGCCCGACAGATTGTGATAGCCCCAGTACAGATCGACCTTGCTGGCGTCCGGCAGGACAATGGCGATCAGTTCGATCAGACGGTGGATGGCCGGGTCGAAATAGCGCGCCATGGTCTCGCCGCCGAAGGCCGGGTTGGCGTTGGTCTGGGCCACCAGGGCGGCATAGTGTTTCCAGCCCGGCCCGCCCTTCAGCGACCATTCGAACGGCGGCCGCAGGAAGGCTTCCAGCAGGCCTTCCAGTGTCATGTCGGCCCCGGCGTCTTCGGCGTAACGGTTGATGGCGGCGACGCGGTCGTTGTTCCAGACCTCGGCCCGTCGCAGGAAGACAGCGTCGAACAGTTCGCGCTTGGCGCCGAAATAATAGTGGACCAGGGCTGTATCGACCCCCGCCTCACGGGCCACCTCACGGATGGTCACGCCATAGAAGCCGTGTTTCGAGAACAGGTCCTCAGCCGCATCCAGTATCAGTTCGCGCGTCTCGCCTGCCGCATTGCCCTGTGCCTTTGGGGGGCGTCCACGACGGGAAGGCGCCTCGCCGGGCGGCTTGCGTCGCGCGGCGGCGACAGGGCGCAGCGGAATCGCAGTGTCAGTCTTGCTCATATGCCCACGCTATGCGGCCACAGCCCCTGGTGCAACGGCGCCACGCTCCGGTCGCAGGGTGACGCAAGGGAATAGTGAAGGTTTGACAGCCAGCTCAAAGCGCGTCAACAATCGTGGAAATCATTGAACGCTGAATAAAGGCGTCGATAGGCTGGAAACGACAACAGGGGTTAAGGTCATGAATAATCATGTGAAGTGCGTTCTGCTGGCTGGTGCGGCCTGGGGCGTGCTTGCAGGCGCTGCTGTCGCTCAGGATGGTGAAGCGGCTGCGCAGCGCACCAGCGCAAATCCGAGTGCAGCAACTGTGGACGACATCGTCGTCACCGCTCGCCGTCGCGATGAACAACTGAAGGATGTGCCGGTCGCAGTGTCCGCCATCAGTGGCGAACGTCTGGAGCAGACGGGCGCCACAGACATCACGGCTCTGCAGCAACAGACGCCGAACGCCACGGTCCAGATTGCGCGCGGCTCCAACTCCACCCTGATCAGCTTCATTCGTGGTGTGGGCCAGCAGGACCCGCTGTGGGGCTTTGAACCGGGCGTTGGCCTCTACATCGACGACGTCTATGTGGCCCGTCCGCAGGGCGCCGTGCTCGACATCTTTGATATCCAGCGCATCGAGGTTCTGCGTGGCCCGCAAGGGACGCTGTACGGCCGCAACACCATCGGCGGTGCGATCAAATATGTGACCAAGCGTCTGGGGCAGGACCCCAGCCTGACGGCGCGGGCCGAGGTCGGTTCCTATAACGAGCATAACTTCCTGCTCTCGGGTTCGGTCCCGGTCGGCGACACCTTTGCGGTCGGCGCTGCGATCGCTTCGTACCAGCACGATGGTTACGGCAAGAACCTGAATACCGGTCAGGATCAGTACGACAAGGATGTCACCGCCTATCGCGCCAGTGCGGAGTGGACGCCGAACGACAGTCTGTTCTTCCGTCTGGCCTGGGATCGAGTCGAGGACAACTCCAGCCCCCGTCACGGGCACCGTGAAGTGACCTCGACGGACGGTCTCTGGCATCCTCCTGCAGGCAAGTATGACACCTACGCCGGCATCGAGGGCGAGCAGAAGGTCGTCACGGATGGGGTGTCGCTGACCGGCGAATATCGCGTCAACGACTGGCTGACCCTTAAGTCGATCAGCGCCTATCGCAGCGGCGACACCAAGACCGTCATCGACTTCGACCAGACGCCGGCCGCAACGCTGGATGTTCCGGCCATCTATTCGGACAACCAGTTCACGCAGGAACTGCAGGCCCTGTTCACGGGCGATCGTTGGTCCGGTGTGGCGGGTCTGTTCTATCTGGACGGCACCTCGTCGGGCGCCTTTGACACCATCGCCGGTAACCTGGGCCTGTCGATTGCGGCGTCCGGTTCGGTGGACACCAAGTCGTTCTCGGCCTTTGCCGACTTCAGCTACAATGTGACTGATCGCCTGCATGTCTCGCTGGGCGGGCGTTATACGCAGGACAAGAAGGACGCCTCGGTCCTGCGCCTCTTCTATCTGGGCGCGACGCGTTCGCCGTTCACGGGCGGCGTGGATCGTCCGATCTTTGCGACCCGCACCAACTACAAGGCCTCGGACACCTTCGAGAAGTTCACGCCGCGCGCCAGCATTTCCTATGATTTCAGCGATGAGATCACCGGCTATGCTTCGGTCGGTCAGGGCTTCAAATCGGGTGGCTGGGACATGCGTGGCGACGCCGCCCTGGTCCCCCAGACGGTCAATGGCTACAAGCCCGAGACGGTCACCACCTATGAGCTGGGTCTGAAGGGTTCGGCCTTCGAGCGGCGCCTGAACTTTGCCTCGGCGGTCTTCTATTCGGACTATAAGGATCAGCAGATCACGACCCAGCAGGTCGCCACGGCGCCCGCCGTCGGCATCGCCTCGGTCGTCGACAATGCCGGCGCCTCGACCATCTACGGCTTTGAATTGGAAGGGTCCGCCTTCCTGACCAACGACATCAGCGCCAACTTCTCGCTGGGTTATCTGAAGAACGAGTTCGACAAGTTCATCACTCTGGTCACCGGTTCGCCGGTCGATATCTCCGACACGCGCAAGCCGCAGAACTCACCGGAATGGTCGGCCTATTATGGCATGACCTGGCGCGGTGATATTTTGGGCGGTGAAATCCGCGTGACGCCGTCGCTGTCCTATCGTTCCAGCTACCACCTGTTCGACGCGCCCGATCCGATCCTTGACCAGAAGGGCTATGTTCTGGCGGACGCCAGCGTGGTCTGGATCGCACCCAGCAAGCGTTGGGAGGTCGGGCTGTTTGGTCGCAACCTGACTGACGTGCGTTACAAGGTCGGGGGCTATAGCTTCCCCGGCGCAACCTACAACAACTCGATCAGCGGCTTCTATGGCCCGCCGACGACCTATTCGGCGCGTCTGACCTACCGGTTCTGACCGGCATACGACATAGGCTTGAACAGGCGGCGGTCATTGGATCGCTGCCTGATTTTCTTTGCAGACGATCCGCTTACGGCTAGGCTTATCGTTGATAATAAAAATGTACCCAGGGAGTTGCGATGACCACTGAGGCTCAAACTGCGGAGGGGGTTCGCCCGGCCTATCGCTTCTATGTGCTGGCGGTGCTGGTGCTGATCTACATGCTGAACTTCCTGGATCGGCAGATCATCGGGATTTTGGCGGCGCCGCTGAAGGCCGAGTTCGGTCTGTCGGACAGTCAGTTCGGCCTGCTGGGCGGCATCGCCTTCGCCTCGGTCTATTCGACATTGGCCATTCCTCTGGCCTGGCTGGCGGACCGGTACAGCCGCGTCTGGATCATGACGGGGGCGCTGGCTGTTTGGTCGGGCTTCACCGCCCTGTGCGGCATGGCGGGCTCCTTCACCCAGTTGTTCCTGTGCCGGATGGGCGTTGGCGTGGGCGAGGCGGGCGGCGTGGCCCCGGCCTATTCGCTGATTTCGGATTATTTCCCGCCGCATCAACGCGCACGGGCCCTGGCCGTCTTCGCCTTCGGCATTCCTCTGGGCATGGCGGCGGGCACGCTGGTTGGTGGTCTGCTGGCCGCGACCTATGGCTGGCGCACGGCCTTCATCGTCGTGGGTCTGCTGGGCCTTCTGGTGGCGCCGCTGCTGCGCCTGACGGTGCGTGACCCCAAACGGGGTGGGACGGATGCGGTCAAGACGCAGGCTCAGATTGAGGCTCTGGCCGCGGCGCCTGCCGGTTCCGACAAGGCGGGCAAGATCGCCGCCCAGATCATGCTGGGCATCGGCGCCAGCGCCCTGATCCTGGCGGCTCTGGTCCAGTTCGCGGGCCTGAAGCTGGGCAATCCGCTTCTGTTCGTGTTTGGCGGTTTGCTGGCTGTGGTCATCGGGGTTTCGCTGATGGTGGCGCGCCGCACGGCCTCGGTGGTCATTCCCAAGCGCAGCTTCTGGCTGCTGGCCCTGGGCGCTGCGTCCTCGTCAGTGTGCGGTTACGGCGTGGCGGGCTGGCTGCCGCTGTTCTTCATGCGCAGCTTCAACCTGACCCTGGCCCAGACCAGCTGGTATTATTCCGGCATCGCCCTGATCGGCGGCATTCTGGGCATCTGGATGGGCGGCGCCATCGCCGACAAACTGTCCAAGCGCGGCAAGGGCGCCTATCCGCTGGTTCCCGCCATCGCCTTCCTGATCTCGGCCCCCTGCTTCATCCTGGCGATGAACTCGCCCTGGTTGATCGGTCTGGTGCTGCCGGGCGGCGGCAGCCACTCGCAGCAGTTGATCCTGGCCTTCCTGATCTTCCTGCTGCCCACGGGTCTGAACCTGGCGTGGCTGGGTCCTGTGTCGGCGGCGGTGCAGCATCTGGTGCCGTCGGCCATGCGTTCGACCGCTTCGGCCCTGTTCCTGCTGATCAACAACCTGCTGGGGATCGCGGTCGGCTTCTTCTACTTCGGCTGGATGAGCGATCTGCTGGCCCCCCGTTTCGGCGACGAGAGCCTGCGCTGGGCCATCTACACCGGCATGGGCTTCTATGTTCTGGCTGCTGTGCTGCTGTTCAGCGCTTCGCGCACGCTCAAGCGCGACTGGGTCGACTAACCGCTAGAGCATGATCGTTTTAGACGGAACCGCTGCGCGGTTCCATCTCAGCGGATCAGGCTCTAGACCAAAAGCATGGGCCCCGGCTGTTGCGCCTGCGAACAGCCGGGGCCTATAAGCCCCGCAACTTTCCCAGCAGCGGTTGCGGCGGTCCCTCATGAACATTCACGAATATCAGGCCAAGCAGGTCCTCAAAGGTTTCGGCGCACCCGTCGCCGAGGGCGTGCCCATCACTTCGGCGGATCAGGCGGAAGCCGCCGCCAAGCAACTGCCTGGCCCCCTCTATGTGGTGAAGTCGCAGATCCACGCGGGTGGTCGCGGCAAGGGCAAGTTCAAGGAACTGCCTGCTGACGCCAAGGGCGGCGTGCGTCTGGCCTTCTCGATCGAAGATGTGATCAAGAACGCTCAGGACATGCTGGGCAACACCCTGGTCACCGCCCAGACGGGCGACGCCGGCAAGCAAGTCAACCGCCTCTACATCGAAGACGGCGCCGACATCGCCCGCGAACTGTATTGCTCGCTGCTGGTCGACCGTGAGTTCGGCCGCGTCTCCTTCGTCGTCTCGACCGAAGGCGGCATGGACATCGAAGCCGTCGCCCACGACACGCCCGAGAAGATCAAGTCGGTCGTCATCGACCCGGCTGCAGGCGTGACCGAAGCCGACGTCGCCGCCATCAACGACGCGCTGGCCCTGACGGGTGAAGCCGCCGAAGACGGCAAGTCGCTGTTCCCCATCCTCTACAAGGCCTTCGTCGAGAAGGACATGTCGATGCTGGAGATCAACCCGCTGATCGTCATGGAAAACGGCCGCCTGCGCGTTCTGGACGCCAAGGTCAGCTTCGACGGCAACGCCCTGTTCCGCCACGAAGACATCAAGGAACTGCGCGACGAGACCGAAGAAGACGCCAAGGAAATTGAAGCGTCCAAGTGGGACCTGGCCTATGTCGCCCTGGACGGCAACATCGGCTGCATGGTCAACGGCGCGGGTCTGGCCATGGCGACGATGGACATCATCAAGCTGTACGGCAAAGAGCCTGCAAACTTCTGCGACGTCGGCGGCGGCGCCGGCAAGGAGAAGGTCGCAGCAGCCTTCAAGATCATCACCGCCGACCCCAAGGTCGAAGGCATTCTGGTCAACATCTTCGGCGGCATCATGAAGTGTGACGTCATCGCCGAAGGCGTGGTCGCAGCCGTGCAGGAAGTGGGCCTGAAGGTGCCGCTGGTCGTGCGTCTGGAAGGCACGAATGTCGAACTGGGCAAGAAGATCCTGAACGAAAGCGGCCTGGCCATCACCGCCGCTGACGATCTGGACGACGCTGCTCAGAAGATCGTCGCGGCCATCGGCTGAGTTCGTTCGCTCACCGTCCCTGAAACGGGTCCGGTCGGAGACAGGCCTTGGCCAAGTTCGAAGTGGTCGCTCTGGCGTTGGCGCCGGAGCGGCACATCGCCACCTTCATCGCCCATTACCGGCGCAGAGGCGCGGATCGCATCCGCGTCTTCTTCGACGGCGAGACGGCCTTGGCGGGGGACTTCGAAGGCGGTGAGGTGATCGCCTGCGACGACGGTTTCTGGCGTGATCTGGGTGTTCGCCCCGACAGCGTCGAGAACCGTCAGCGGGCGGTCTATGACCTGGCCTACCGCAGCGCGGACGCCGACTGGCTTCTGGTGGTCGATGTCGATGAGTTCATTCTGGGCGAGGGATCGATCGCCGATCTTCTGGCCAGGATTGAACCCAGCCGGGAATCTGTCATCTTCCGCACGGTCGAGGCGGTCTTTGACGCCCGGCACGACCTGTCCCAGGAGTATGGCGCGGCCTTCTTCCGCAAATCTTATGGAAGGCCGCTCAGCTCCATTCTTCCGCATCTGGTCTATCCGGGGTGCGGCGGGTTCTTCACCAAGGGCCTGCTCGGTCACGACATGGGCAAGCACGCGGTCAGGACGGGGCTTGGCGGCATCGAGGTCGACATCCACGAATCCAAGCGTGACGGGGTTCCGTTTCGGGCCGCATTGGCCAAGACTCTTCACCTCGCCCACTATGACGCCATCAGCCTGGAGCAATGGCGCGCCAAGTGGGATCGGCGGCTGGCGGTTCAGGACACGATGGAGATGGGACGAAAGCGAAGCCTGCAATCGACGATCTACGGCCGGGCGCGCCGCCTGGGCGCCGAGGTCGAACTGTTCAGGCGGATCTATGTCGTCGGCGGATTCCAGACCTTTGTCCTTCGCTGCCTCAACTTGATTATTCCAAATAAAACCAACGATTTGACTGTCTAGAGAGAGCCTCACATGTCCATCCTAGTCAATAAAGACACCAAGATCATCGTCCAGGGCCTGACCGGCAAGACCGGCGGCTTCCACACCGAGCAGGCGCTGGCCTATCACGGCACCCAGATGGTTGCGGGCGTGCACCCGACCAAGGGCGGCACGAACTGGACGGGCTCGCATGGCGAAACCCTGCCGATCTATGCTTCGGTCGCCGAAGCCAAGGAAGCCACGGGGGCAGACGCCTCGGTGATCTATGTCCCGCCTGCAGGCGCGGCCGCTGCGATCATCGAAGCCATCGACGCCGAGGTTCCCTTCATCACCTGCATCACCGAAGGCATTCCGGTGCTGGACATGGTTCAGGTCAAGCGCCGCCTGGAAGGCTCCAAGTCGCGTCTGCTGGGCCCGAACTGCCCCGGCATCCTGACGCCTGACGAATGCAAGATCGGCATCATGCCGGGCTCTATCTTCAAGAAGGGCAATGTCGGCATCGTGTCGCGCTCCGGCACCCTGACCTATGAAGCCGTGTTCCAGACCACCAACGAAGGCCTGGGCCAGACGACGGCGGTCGGCATCGGCGGCGACCCGGTCAAGGGCACCGAGTTCATCGACGTGCTGGAGATGTTCCTGGCCGACCCGGAAACCACCTCGATCATCATGATCGGTGAAATCGGCGGCGGCGCGGAAGAAGATGCAGCCCAGTTCCTGATCGACGAAGCCAAGAAGGGCCGCAAGAAGCCGATGGCGGGTTTCATCGCCGGACGCACCGCACCCAAGGGCCGCACGATGGGTCACGCCGGCGCCGTCGTCTCGGGCGGCAAGGGCGATGCAGAGTCCAAGATCGCCGCCATGGAATCGGCTGGCATCAAGGTCTCGCCTTCGCCCGCACGTCTGGGCAAGACCCTGGTCGAAGTCCTCAAGGGCTGAATTAGGTTCAGCTTTCTCCTTTTCCGAGTGGGAAGGCGAGGCTGTAACAATCCGATCTGCGCATCAAATGTGCGGATGACGGCTCAGATTGGCGCCCCCGACTTTGGTCGGGGGCGTTTTTTTAACCCCTGCGACCAAATTCTCACCGAATTGCCCCCTTTCGGCCATGACCCATTAGGAAAGCGGGCCTATATGAATGGCGCGCCCCTCACGGAGATGTGTCCGGTCGGGTCCAGGGATTAGACGAGAACTATGGCGGACGATGCAGGTCGGCTGAATCAGGTCTTTGCCGAGACCTCTTTCCTCTACGGGGCCAATGCCGCCTACATTGAGGAACTCCACGAGAAGTGGGCCAATGATCCGGCCTCCGTCTCGGGCGAATGGAAGACCTTCTTCGACCAGCTGCGCGACAACGCCGCCAGCGTGAAGGCCTCGGCTGAGGCCGGCGGCTGGGGACGCGGCGTTGCGTCCGAGCCGACCGAAGAGACCGGCGTCTTCGATGGCCGCTGGCCCGCTCCCAAGGTCGATCCCAAGAAGGCGGGTGCTGCACCGGCCGCCGCCGCCAAGGCTGCACCGGTCGAGGTTTCGGCTGACGTCATCCGCGCCGCCGCCCACGATTCCATCCGCGCCCTGATGCTGATCCGCGCCTATCGCGTGCGCGGCCACCTGCAGGCGCAGCTTGACCCGCTCGGCATCGAGCAGCCGGTCGACAACCCGGAACTGACGCCTGAGTTCTACGGCTTCAATAGCGCCGATCTGGATCGCTCGATCTTCCTGGACGGTGTTCTGGGGCTGCAGACCGGCTCGATCCGTCAGGTCTTGGAGATCCTGAAGCGCACCTACTGCGGCACGATCGGCATTCAGTACATGCATATCGCCGAGCCGGAGGAGAAGGCCTGGCTTCAGCAGCGTTTCGAAGGCCCGGACAAGTTCGAGCAGAACGCCTTCACCAAGGAAGGCAAGCTGGCCATCCTGAACAAGCTGATCGAGGCCGAAGGCTTCGAACGCTTCCTGCACAAGCGTTTCCCCGGCACCAAGCGGTTCGGTCTGGACGGCGGCGAGGCCATGGTCCCGGCGCTGGAGCAGGTCATCAAGCGTGGCGGCAATCTGGGCGTTGACGAAGTCGTTCTGGGCATGGCCCACCGCGGCCGTCTGAACGTGCTCGCCGCCGTGATGGGCAAGCCCTACAAGGTCATCTTCCACGAGTTCCAGGGTGGTTCGGCTGTGCCGAGCGACATCGAAGGCTCGGGCGACGTGAAATATCACATGGGCGCCTCTTCGAACCGCGAGTTCGACGGCAACCACGTTCACCTGTCGCTGACCGCCAACCCGTCGCACCTTGAAATCGTCAACCCGGTTGTTCTGGGCAAGGCGCGCGCCAAACAGGCGTTCGACATCCGCGAGGCCAACGAAGGCGTGCCGGAAGGCCAGTGGGCGCTGGACCGCTCCAAGGTCGTGCCGCTGTTGATCCACGGCGACGCCGCCTTCGCCGGTCAGGGCGTCGTGGCTGAATGTTTCGCCCTGATGGGGCTGAAGGGCTACCGCACCGGCGGCACCCTGCACTTCGTCATCAACAACCAGATCGGCTTCACCACCAGCCCGCGCAACTCGCGCTCGTCGCCCTATCCGTCGGATGTGGCGCTGATGGTTCAGGCGCCGATCTTCCACGTCAACGGCGATGACCCCGAAGCGGTCGTCTTCGCCTCGAAGGTGGCCACCGAATACCGCCAGAAGTTCCACAAGGACGTGGTGGTGGACATGTTCTGCTACCGCCGCTTCGGCCACAATGAAGGCGACGATCCCACCTTCACCCAGCCGTTGATGTATTCGAAGATCCGCGCTCAACCTTCGACGCGTGAGCTGTATTCGCAGCGTCTGGTCGAGCAGGGCGTGCTGACCCAGGCCGATGTCGACGCCGAGATCACGCGTTTCGAAGCCTTCCTCGACGCCCAGTTCGAAGCCGGCAAGACCTGGTCCGCTGACAAGGCTGACTGGCTGGACGGCCAGTGGAAGGGCCTGCAGGCGCCCAAGGACGAACCGCGCGGCGAAACCGCCGTTCCCCTGGCCAAGCTGCAGGATCTGGGTCACCGCCTGACCACGATCCCCAACAGCGTCGACATGCACAAGACGCTGAAACGCGTCATCGACGGCCGCCGCGAAGCCATCACCTCGGGTGAGGGCCTGGACTGGGCCACGGCCGAAAGCCTGGCCTTCGCCTCGCTGGTCGATGAAGGTTTCCCGGTCCGCCTGTCGGGTCAGGATTCCGTGCGCGGCACCTTCTCGCAGCGTCACTCGGGCATCATCGATCAGACGACCGAAGAGCGGTACATGCCGCTGAACAACCTGCGCGAAGGCCAAGCGAACTTCGAAGTGATCGACTCGGCCCTGTCCGAAGAAGCGGTGCTGGGCTTCGAGTACGGCTATTCGCTGGCTGACCCCAACACCCTGGTGATGTGGGAAGCCCAGTTCGGCGACTTCGTGAACGGCGCTCAGGTGGTGATCGACCAGTTCATCAGCTCTGGCGAACGCAAGTGGCTGCGCATGAGCGGCCTGACCATGCTGCTGCCGCACGGCTATGAAGGCCAGGGACCGGAGCACTCCTCGGCCCGTCTGGAGCGCTTCCTGCAGCAGTGCGCTGAAGACAATATGCAGGTCGCCAACTGCACGACGCCGGCCAACTACTACCATATCCTGCGTCGCCAGATGCACCGGTCGTTCCGCAAGCCGCTGATCCTGATGACGCCGAAGTCGCTTCTGCGTCACAAGAAGGCGGTCTCCAGCCTCAAGGATCTGGCCGAGGGTTCGTCCTTCCACCGCCTGCTGCGTGACGACGCCGAACTGCGTCCCGACGTCGCCGGCATCAAGATCAAGGCGGACAAGGACATCCGTCGCGTCATCCTGTGCTCGGGCAAGGTCTATTACGACCTGCTGGACGCCCGCGAGAAGAAGGCCAAGGACGGTCAGGCCGTGGACGACGTCTACATCCTGCGTCTGGAGCAGTTCTATCCGTGGCCGATCCAGTCCCTGCGCAAGGAACTGGCCCGCTTCCCGAAGGCCGAGGTCGTCTGGTGCCAGGAAGAGCCCAAGAACATGGGCGGCTGGACCTTCGTCGACCCGTGGTTGGAACTGACGCTCGACAAGCTGGACGTCGCGTCCAAGCGCGGTCGCTACGTCGGTCGTCCCGGCTCCGCCTCCACGGCGGCGGGCCTGATGAGCCGACACCTGAAGGAACTCGAGACCTTCACCAACGAAGCCTTCGCCTGATACACCCCCAAAAGACCGACCTAGAGACAAGCTGGACCTGACATGGCCGACATCCTGACCCCCGCACTCGGTGAATCCGTCTCCGAAGCCACCATCGCGAAATGGACCAAGAAGGTCGGTGATGCGGTCAAGAAGGACGAAGTTCTGGTCGAGCTTGAGACCGACAAGGTCTCGCTGGAAGTCGTCTCGCCTGCAGACGGCACCCTGAGCGACATCAAGGCCGGTGAGGGCGACACCGTCGTCCCCAACACGGTCCTGGGCGTGGTCTCGGAAGGCGCGTCGGCGGCTCCGGCCAAGGCCGCTGCAGCGCCCAAGGCTGAGGCCAAGTCGGCTCCGGCTGCTGCGGCCCCTGCCGCCGCCGCCATCGACATCACTGTGCCGGTGATGGGCGAAAGCGTCGCTGAAGGTTCGATCGGCAAGTGGGTCAAGAAGTCCGGCGATCAGGTCAAGAAGGACGAACTGCTGGTCGAGATCGAAACCGACAAGGTCGCGGTCGAGGTTTCGGCTCCGGCTGACGGCGTCCTGACCATCGCCGACGAAGGCGCGACCGTCACTCCGGGCCAGAAGATCGGCTCTGTCGCCGCTTCGGGCGCCGCCTCCGCACCTGCGGCTGCTGCCCCGGCTCCGGCTGCTGCGCCCGCCAACACCGGCTCGGCTCAGGTTTCGGGCGCCAAGAACGAAACCCTGTCGCCCGCCGTTCAGCGCGTGGTCGGTGAAAACAACCTGGACCCCAAGGCCATCGCCGCCACGGGACCGAAGGGCAACATCACCAAGGCGGACGCCATCGCCGCCATCGGCGCCGCCGCTCCGGTTGCTGCTCCCGCCGCTGCTGCGCCTGCCGCGCCGCGCGCCGACCAGCCGCGCGAAGAGCGGGTGAAGATGACGCGCCTGCGTCAGACCATCGCCCGTCGCCTGAAGGAATCCCAGAACACGGCCGCTCAGCTGACCACCTTCAACGAGGTGGACATGACCAACGTCATGGCCCTGCGCGCCCAGTACAAGGATGTCTTCGAGAAGCGCCACGGCGTGAAGTTGGGCTTCATGTCCTTCTTCACCAAGGCGGTTGTCGCGGCCCTGCACGAAATCCCGGCGGTCAACGCCGAGATCGACGGCACCGACATCATCTACAAGAACCATTACGACATCGGCGTCGCCGTCGGCACCGACAAGGGCCTGGTGGTTCCGGTCCTGCGCGACGCCGACACCCTGTCGCTCGCCGGCATCGAAAAGGGCATCGGCGCACTGGGCAAGGCCGCCCGTGACGGCGCCCTGACCATGGACCAGATGCAGGGCGGCACCTTCACCATCACCAACGGCGGCACCTATGGGTCGCTGATGTCGACGCCGATCCTGAACGCGCCGCAGTCGGGCATCCTGGGCATGCACAACATCGTGCAGCGTCCGATGGCCATCAACGGCGAGGTCAAGATCCGCCCGATGATGTACCTGGCGCTCAGCTACGATCACCGCATCGTCGACGGCAAGGAAGCCGTGACCTTCCTGGTTCGCGTCAAGGAACTGCTGGAAGACCCGCAGCGCGCCCTGCTGGACCTGTAAGACCTGAAAAGGCGGCGAGGCTCTCGCCGCCTTTTCTAATTCCGATGCTGGCCGTTCAGAGCGACAAGGCGGTGATCAGCGACAGGGCGACGATGCCCAGGATCAGCGTCATGCCTGCCCAGTGCACTGTCCGAAGACGACGGGGCAGGCTGTTGCCCCAGAATGCGCCCGAGGACGCCAACGCCAGAGCCATGCCCCGGCCAAGGTTGCGGGTTGTCAGGTCTGGGGGAGGCAGGTCGTCTTCATCGTCGGCGGCGAACTCTCCTCGCGCCGCGCGCGCCAGCAGATCACGCGCCACCTCCACCTGATCCGACGGAGCCATAAGCCGCAGGCCCAGAGCCCGCTGCATCAAAGGATCGACGGTGGTCTGGAAACGCTCGGTCACATCGACGTCGATGCCTCGGTCGGCCAGGAAGGCCGCCGCCAGATCGGCTTCATACACATCCTGAAAACGGACGATCTCGGCCAGGGCCATGGTGTGCTCGCGTCACTTGGGGCTTGAGCGGCGCATTATGGCGCCGGAGGCGAGGGCGCACCACGCAAAAGCTGGGGTTGCGCATCTTGGAATCTGCAATCGTGAACGTCGATTAGTTACAGTGGTATGCGTAAGCTCGCATATCGCCGGTTGTGTCTTAAAGGTTTCGATCCGCCGCCGATCGCTCGTCTTGCGTACTTTGCCGGATTACAGCGCGCGAAAACGGTGGCCATATTCTCGCCATGGAATGGGCGGCGCGCGCAATCGGGGTATTCTATGTCATGGGGGGCTCCTGCTGTTGGGCCAGTCCTGGCTGAACTGGCGCCTGCAATGGGAGCTGTCGCGGTTCGTGCGAATCCGTCTGGCTGAATATGTCGAAGAACTGACGACCGCGCTTGGCGGGGCGATGGTGCTGGTGTCGGGGCTGGCCTTGGCGATGCTCAGCACCTGGGCGGTGGCGGCTTTCGTTGCGGGCTGGGTCGTGCAGGCGATCTATCTTCTGTGGGTCAGTCGGGGCGCATGGAGCCGCAGCGCCTTCGTGGTTCGCTGCCGCCGCCAGAGCGTTCACGCCTTCGCCGGTTTCACCGCCGTGACCGCCCTGGTGCTGTGCCTGCCCCTGATGGGGCTGCTGCGCTGATCAGCCGAACTCGGCTTCCAGATCGGCCAGACGCGCGGCCTGATCCTCGGCGATCAGGGCGTTGAGCAATGGGTCGATGTCGCCTTCCATGATCTGGGGCAGGCTGTGCAGGGTCAGGTTGATCCGGTGATCGCTGACCCGACCTTGAGGATAGTTGTAGGTGCGAATCCGTTCTGACCGGTCGCCCGATCCGACCTGAGACTTGCGCGTGTCTGATCGGGCCAGATCCTTGGCCTGACGCTGCATGTCGTACAGGCGCACGCGCAGGTTCTTCATCGCCTTGTCGCGGTTGACGTGCTGGGACTTCTCCGAGGACGTCACCATGATGCCGGTGGGCAGGTGGGTGATGCGAACTGCGGAATCGGTCGTATTGACGTGCTGGCCGCCGCTGCCTGACGAGCGATAGGTGTCGATGCGGATGTCCTTGTCGTGGATTTCGATCTCCACGTCCTCGACTTCAGGCAGGACCGCAACGGTCGCGGCCGAGGTGTGGATGCGGCCTTGCGACTCGGTCGAGGGCACGCGCTGGACGCGGTGGACGCCGCTCTCGAACTTCAGCCGCCCGAACACGCCTTCGCCCGTGACCGTGGCGATGATTTCCTTATAGCCCCCGGCATCGCCCTCGGTCGCCGAGTCCAGTTCGATCCGCCATCCGCGTGTCGAGGCATAGCGCGAATACATCCGGAACAGGTCGCCGGCGAACAGGGCCGCCTCGTCGCCGCCGGTGCCAGCGCGCACTTCCAGCACGGCCGAGGCGTTCTCGTCGGCGTCACGCGGGGCCAACAGCAGGGCGACCTCGTGTTCCAGGCCCGGCAGGGTTTCACCCAGAAGCTGAAGCTCGTCCTGCGCCATGGCCGCCATCTCGGGATCGGCCATCATGGCTTCCAGATCGGCCATCTCGGCGCGGGCGCGGGCCAGACCCTGCACGGCGTCGGCGACGGGCTTCAGTTCGGCGTGTTCTTTCGCCAGACGCACGATTTCGGCGCCGTCGGTCGCCGCGCCCATGCGCGCCTCGACTTCATGGAAGCGGTCGAGAACCTGGTCGAGACGGGCCTGAGGCAGACGCAAGGCGGGAAAATCCTGAGGAAGAGGGAGGGCGTCCTTACCGCGTCAGGCCCCGTTCTGTCGATTATAACCGCAGCGCAAGGGGCGGCGCCGGGTTTGTGATCCCCGATAACGATGGCGTCAGGCGCGGTTACAGATCGGGTTCCAGCCGTTAACAAATGCCCAAGCTTCAAATGAGGAGGACGGAAATGTTCGATCGCCCGCCCCAATCGACGCCCGGAACCGCCATTCCGATCGATGACGCCGCCGCCAGCGTGGAGCGTCTGTGCAGCCAGTACGACAGCCGACTGAACGACAACAACGGCGAGCTTTCCCCGCAGGACGAGCGGGAGCTGAAGGCCATGGCCGCCATCTATGATCTGGATACGGATCGTTCGCCCGCCGAGGTCTGGCGTGACCTGCGCGCCGTCATCACCCGCCAAATCCCACTCCCCAACGAGGATACGCCATTGACCGCATCGACTGCGCCCCTGACCCTGCTGGTTGTCGAAGACGACGCCGATTCCGCCGCCGCCCTGACCGAACTGCTGACCGAGGCTGGCCACAGCGTGGTCGGCCCCTTCCACAGTGCGGCGGCGGCAGAGGCGGCGGCGGCCCTGCATCACATCGACGCCGCCCTGTTGGACATCAACCTGTCGGATGACCGCACAGGCATCGACCTGGCCCGGTCGCTGACCGACCGTTGGAAGGTGCGGGTCGTCTTCATCTCCGGGGACGTGACAGCGGCGGCCCAGCACGCCGATCTGGCCGAAGCCCTGGTGTTGAAACCCTATACCGGGCCTCAGATCCTTGAGGTCGTGGCGCGATTGGGTGAACGCATCGACGCCTGACAGCAGGCGCGACTTGCGTTGCAGCGGCGGGCGGGCGATCACAGCCTATGCTGTCGAACCGCTCCCGCTATGCGCTGCGTGCGATGATCCATCTGGCGGGCCTGCCGGGCGGCGGGCCTGCGACTATTGCCGACATCGCCGAGGCCTCGGCGGCGCCGCGCAAGTTTCTTGAGGCCATACTTCTGGATCTGCGCCGCCAGCACCTGCTGGCGTCCAAACGCGGACGAACCGGCGGCTACGCCTTGGCGCTTCCCGCTGATGCGATCAGCTTCGCCGACGTGATCCGTGCGCTGGAGGGGCCCTTGGCCCTGGCGCCCTGCGCCTCCCGCACCGCCTATGGCCCGTGCGAGACCTGTCTCGATGTGGAGACGTGTCCCCTGCGTCCCGTGCTGAGCGACGGCCGCGACGCCCTGGCGTCAGTGTTCGAGGCGCGGACGCTGGCTCAGGCCGTGGCGAGCGCCTGAACAAAAGCGGCGAGACAGCTTTCGCCATCTCGCCGCCCAAGCCAGATCAATGCGCGCGTTCGCGGAAGCGGCGCAGGAACTCGCTGATGTTTTCCTTGATGGACTTCTCGTTGGCCTTCTTCAGTCGTTCAACACCGCTGAAGGCTTCTCCCAGGGTGGCGGTGCCTGTGGCCGCCACGATCTCGTTGAACAGGGCGTGTCCGTCTCTGGTGACGATGTAGCGCACCTCGCTGGTCACTGACATGTCCAGACCCATGAGCGGCTGCTTCAGCTCAACCAGGGCCGCGTCGACAGTAATCGGAGACCCTGACGACCCCAGATACCCCGCAGCATCGAGCGAGGCCTCTAGCGCCGTTTTGAAGTCGGCGTTTGACACCTGAGCGGTCCAAAGCGGATTGGTGGTGCTCCCGCCTGAAACATTAACGGTGGCGACGGATTTGTAGCCCGTGTCGCCAGTCGAAACCGTCAAGCCGGGCGTGGCAGGTACAGTCATTAGGGCTGGGTTTGACGGGGTGGCGCATGCGGCCAGACCTGTAACCGCCGCAAGGGCGGCCACAGTCATCAGTGATCGGATCATCAGGGGTTGGTTCCTGCGCTCGAAGCGGCAGCCGTCGCCGAAACAGGGTTTTGAGCCGTCGAGGCTTGAGCCGTGGGCTGCAAGACCACCACCAGCGGATTGGGCTTCAGGTCGTTCATCGCGCCTGAGGTGGCATCCACTGCGCCGCCGATCAGACCGCCGACCAGGATATTGCCTGCCATCGCCGTGCCGCCCGCGCCGGAGACGCCGCTGGTGACTTCGACGGTCTGGGACGCATAGCCGTCCAGCGCCACCGTGACGCGGAACGGGTCCTTGCGCGGCATACGGAAGGTGCAGGGCGTGCTGACGCATTCGAAACCGTTCGAGGTGCTGGCCCGTGCGCCGGGAGGCGTGGTTTCGACGGTGAACTGTTGTGTGGTGCCGCGCGTAATTGTGGCGCAGGCAGGTAGAGACAGCGCCAGGCTTGCAAGCACGAGCGCGCGCGCGCCGAAGCGCACGTTGATGGTGGAAATCATTGACCCCTCAGTCGATAGGAGCACGTCGAGTTGACGGCTCGCATCGTTCCAGTTGCATTGGTTGCAACCTGCGTCAATCATGAACCGATGCTATTTCGCGCAGCATGGACGCCGCGCATCATCGAAGGGTGAAAGACGGCTGGGCCGGCGCCTTAAGCCCCTATTCCGCTGGCTCCAGAGCCGGTGATGCGGCTTCCAGGGCAGCGCGGGCGGCGTTCAGTTCGGCCGCCTTTTCTTCGACCAGTTCGACGATGTGGTCGATCATGCCGTCGTTGGCCTGTTTGTGGGCGATCTTGCCGTTCAGGTAGATCATGCCCGCGCCCTTGCCGCCGCCGGTGAAACCGATGTCGGTATAGAGGGCCTCGCCCGGTCCGTTCACCACGCAGCCGATCACCGACAGGCTCATGGGCGTGGAGATATGGGCCAGTTTCTCTTCCAGCAGGGCCACCGTCTCGATGACGTTGAAGCCCTGACGCGCGCACGACGGACAGGCGATGATGTTGACGCCCCGGTGGCGCAGACCCAGCGACTTCAGGATGTCGAAACCGACCTTGATCTCTTCGACCGGATCAGCGGCCAGGGACACGCGGATGGTGTCGCCGATGCCCGCCCACAGCATGGAGCCCATGCCGATGGCCGATTTGATCGTGCCGGTGCGAAGGGGGCCTGCTTCGGTCACGCCCAGGTGCAGCGGGCAGTCGATGGCGTCCGCCAGTTGCTGATAGGCGGCCACGGTCAGGAAGGGGTCGGACGCCTTCACCGAAATCTTGAACTCGTGGAAGTCGTGGTCCTGCAGGATGCGGGCGTGGTTCAGCGCGCTCTCGACCATGGCGTCGGGGCAGGGCTCGCCGTATTTCTCCAGCAGCTCCTTCTCCAGAGATCCGGCGTTGACGCCGATCCGCATGGAGCAGCCGTGATCCTTGGCCGCCTGGATCACGTCACGGACGCGGTCAGCCGAACCGATGTTGCCGGGGTTGATCCGCAGGCAGGCCGCGCCCGCCTGGGCCGCCTCGATGCCACGCTTGTAGTGGAAGTGGATGTCGGCGACCAAGGGCACCTTGGCCTCGCGCGCGATGATCTTGAACGCTTCGGTCGATTCTACATCGGGGCAGGAGACGCGCACGATGTCGGCGCCCGCCTCTTCCAGTTGGCGGATCTGATCGATGGTCGCCGCCGCATCGGACGTCGGCGTATTGGTCATCGACTGGACGCTGATGGGGGCGTCGCCGCCCACCAGAACGGAGCCGACGCGGATCTGGCGGCTCTTGCGGCGCTCGATGTGGCGCCAGGGTCGGACGTGCGTATGGTCGCTCATGATGGCCCTCATATAGGCCGATGATGACGGCGGGACCACGGCCCTCGCATCACATCATTGATCAGGGTTGCGGTGTGTAGGGACGGGGGCCTGAGGTCACGGTCACAGGTCGTGGGGCGGCGGCCTGCGGGCGGGACTGGGGCGCGGGCGCGGCGGCTTCGCGATTGGCCTGACCGGCCCGCGCGCTCAACTGCGCCAGCGACGTCTGCAGCGCAGGCAGGGGCCCGCCATGTTCGCCATTCAGATAGACGTCGAAGGCGGCTGGGTCCGACACGTCGATGGTCGCCGACACGCCCAGCGGCGCGCGCCAGGCCTCGCCCGCCGCCAATTGACGGGCGAACAGTACGCGGTCGCTGCCCATTCGCACGACGAATGCGCCGGGTTTCTTGGCCTGGATCACGACCTGAGACGCGTTGGCCGGGGCGCCATAGACGGCGCCGCGCGGGTTGAAGGCCTTTTGCACCGTCGCTGCTGGTGCAAGGGCGGCGTCTCCGCCTGTGGGATCGTTAGGGTCGACGCCGGTCAGTTCAGCCTCAAGTCCGCGCGTGATGTAGGGGGCGGGCGTCGTCTGATCCTGCGGCGCGGCGCGCGGGGCGCCCAGGTCCATCTCGTGGGCGGCGGCTGCGCCCTGGGCCCAGGTGTTGGGCAGGGTGGCGATGTCGGACGGGTGCGGCGCCTGAACCCGGCTGATGCGCTGAAACACGTTCCAGCCGATGACGGCGACGGCGGCGATGATGATGCCCGCCATGATGCGGGGCGTGTTGCGCTTGACGTCCTCGAAGGCGATGCCCACCGGCGCCTTCAGCGGCACGGAGGTGTCGGGGCTTTCGCGCTTGAACCGTTCGACGGCCAGTTGTTCGTCCAGGCCCAGCGCCCCGGCATAGGCGCGCACATAGCCGACCGCGAAAACGCGCGAGGGCAGGGATGACCAGTCGTTCTGCTCCAGCGCCGTCAGAAAGCGCGCATTGACCTTGGTCTCGGCGGCCAGGATCGCCAGCGTCTTGCCGGACTGTGCGCGGGCATGGCGCAGGGCCAGGCCCAGGCTCGCCGCGTCGTCGATAGAGTGGTCGGCGTGGCCCAAGGCGTGATCGGGCGTATCGACGATCGGACCCCTATCCCGCGCCATGACGTCCGCCTCCAAAATCGGCCCCGTATTCGGAACGGTTTCTCGCGCCGTACTCAAAAGGTCCCACCGGATAAGATGTCATGAAAACGGGCCGCGCCTCTGGCGGTCGCGCCTGAATTGCCCTTTGTGGATAAACTAATCCGGCCTCGCCAGCAACGCGGTTCCCGCCCGTAGGTCCGTCCTGCGAGTATCAGACCGCGACGTTGAGCTTGCGCGCGAGGGACTGAAGTTCGTTGCGCACCGAGCCGGTCGACAGGTTCAGCAGATTGGCCATGCCGCGTTTCGCCGCCTTCAGGTCCGCAGACAGGATCATCCGCTTGACCGGTCCCACGCCGCCCGCAGGCGCTGACAGGCGGGTGAAGCCCAGGGTGATCAGGGCGAAGGCCTCCAGCGGACGCCCCGCCAGTTCGCCGCAGATCGAGACGGGCGTACCCGTGTCGGCGCAGGCCTTCTGGATGGTCTGCAACGCCCGCAGCGCAGGCGGCGACAGCGGGTCGTAACGGTCCGACACCAGCGGATTGGTGCGGTCGGCGGCGTACATGTACTGGAACAGGTCGTTGGTGCCGATCGACACGAAGTCGGTCAGGGGCAGCAGGGCGTCCAGGTGCCACAGCAGCGACGGGCATTCGATCATGGCCCCGACACGCAGCAGGGCAGGCAGGGGGCGCCCCCGGCGCTTGGCCCATTCGCATTCGATGTCGACCAGTTCACGCGCGGCCCGGAACTCGTCCACGGTGGCGATCATCGGGAACATGACGCGCAACTCGCGACCCGCCGCCGCCGTCAGCAGGGCGCGCAACTGCATTCGCAGCAGCGACGGCCGGTCCAGACCCAGACGAATGGCGCGGCGGCCCAGGGCCGGGTTCTCCTCGCGCTCGGATTCCAGATAGGGCAGCACCTTGTCGCCGCCGATGTCCAGGGTGCGGAAGGTGACCGGCTTGTCGCCCGCCGCGTCCAGAACCAGCTTGTACAGCGCTGTCTGGGCATCCAGCCGGGGCAACTCATCGGAGACCATGAACTGGAACTCGGTGCGGAACAGGCCGATGCCTTCGGCGCCCGTCTCGACCATGTTCTCCAGATCGACGGCCAGACCGGCGTTGGTCAGGACGGTGATCCGCTGGCCGTCGACCGTCACCGCCGGAACATCACGCAACTGAGCGAACTCGGCCTGACGCTGCTCGCGCACGGCCATGCGCGAACGCACGGCCTCCAGCATGTCGGGGCGGGGCCGCAGATAGGCCTCGCCCGTCTCACCGTCAGCGATGATCATGTCGCCTTCGGACAGGCGATCGCGCAGGCCCATCAGGCGCCCGACGCAGGGAATCTGCAGCGCACGGGCGACGATGGCGGCGTGGCTGGCGGCCGAGCCTTCTTCCAGCAACAGACCCTTCAGCTTGTCGCGCGGATACTCCAGCAGGTCGGCGGGGCCGAGGTTTCTGGCCACCAGAATGGCGTCGTCGGGCAACTCCCGCTCGCCCGGCTTGTCGCCCGCCAGCACCCGCAGCAGGCGGTTGGCCAGATCTTCGAAATCATGCAGCCGTTCGCGGATATAGGGGTCGCGCGCCTGGGCGAAGCGGGCGCGGTGTTCGTTGCGGACCCGGTCGACGGACGCTTCAGCTGTCAGGCCGTTGCGTACGGCCTCTTCCAGTGACCGGTTCCAGCCCCGGTCGTCGGCGAACATCCGATAGGTCTCAAGCACCTCGAACGAGGGACCGGCCAGACCCTGACCCTTGTCCAGCATGGCGTCGAGGCCTGTCTTCAGCGAAGCCAACGCCAGCTTCAGCCGGGCTTCTTCCAGTGACGGATCGTCTGACAGAAGTTGTTCGGGGGCCAGGGGCGCCTCGTGCAGCACCACCTGACCGAAGGCCAGACCGTCGGCGAATTTCTGGCCCTTCAGTCGTTCGGGCCGATGGGGCGCCAGTTCGACGTCGCGCAGTTCGTCCTGATCCAGCAGTTCGCCGGAGGCCACTGTCTCGGACAGGACCATGGCGATGGTCTGGATGTCCTCGACCTCCTCCTCGTCATAGCGACGCTCGGTGCGGTTCTGGACGACCAGAACCCCGATGGCCCGCCCGCCCCGCAGCAGGGGCGCGCCGAGGAAAGCGTGATAGGGGTCTTCGCCCGTTTCCGGGCGATAGGAGAAGCTGGGATGCGAGGGCGCGTCCGACAGGCTGATCGGCTGGGCCATGCGGGCCACTTCGCCCACCAGACCTTCGCCGGGACGCAGGCGGGTGTTGTGGACGGCTTCGGGGTTCAGACCCTCGGTGGCGAACAGCTCCAGTTCGCCTGAGGCGCGGCGCAGATAGATCGAACAGACTTCGGCGACCATGGAGCGGGCGATGATCTGCACCACCATGTTCAGGCGGTCCTGAGCAGGCGTGGCGCCTGCACCCGCCCCGCCCAGAGCCTCACGGATCTGGCGCAGGAGGATGCGAGGTCCCCTGGTCATTACGCCGCCTACCGGCATCGTCGCTCCCGCGCTTCGGCGCCGAGGCGCCCGCTGTCCGTCATATCATAGCGCGCCGATGTTGCGGCGCGCCTCCCATCTGAACGCCGCAGCGTCCGCCTGAACCTAGAGCCTGATCCGCAGAGATGGAATCGCTGCGCGATTCCGTCGATGCGGTGAATCAGGCTCCAGATTTATGCGAGAGCATGATCCACGCTTCTGTCGGAACCGCGAAGCGGCTCCGTCAAAAACGATCATGCTCTAGACCGCGTCCAGACCGTAGGCCGAATGTAGGGCGCGAACGGCCAGTTCGGCATAGGCGGCGTCGATCAAAACGCTGATTTTGATTTCCGAGGTCGAAATCGCCTGGAATTTCACACCCTTGTCGGCCAGCGCCTGGAACATCAGCTGGGCGACGCCTGCATGGCTGCGCATGCCGACGCCGACGACCGAGACCTTGGCCACGTCTTCGTCCACGCGGATTTCCTCGAAGCTGAGCTGCTCCTTGGCGGCGGTCATCAGTTCGGCGGCGCGCACGGCGTCGCGACGACCGGTCGTGAAGGTCAGGTTGACCGTGCCCGCGGTGCGGGCCTGGCTCTGGACGATCATGTCGACATTGACGTTGGCCTCAGCCAGACGCGTGAAGACGTCGGCAGGCGCGTCCACACGATCGGCCAGACCCAGCAGGGTGATGCGGGCTTCGTCACGGCTCATGGTTACACCGGACACGATGCGTTTTTCCACGATCTCCTCCTCGTCGCAGATAAGGGTTCCGCCCTTGTCGGGCATGACGCCGTTGGCGTCGGGTTCAATAAAGCTGGACAGCACGCGCACAGGCACCTGCTTGGCCATGGCCAGTTCGACCGAGCGGGTCTGCAGCACCTTGGCGCCCAGGGACGCCATCTCCAGCATCTCCTCGTAGGAGACCTTGTTCAGGCGGCGCGCGCGGCTCTCGATACGCGGGTCGGTCGTATAGACGCCGTCCACGTCGGTGTAGATGTCGCAGGGCGCGCCGATGGCGGCGGCGACGGCGACGGCCGAGGTGTCGGAACCGCCCCGGCCCAGGGTCGTGATCTTGCCGTCCGTCGTCACGCCCTGGAAGCCGGGGACGATGGCGATTTCGCCGGAATCGACGGCAGCGGCCAGTTTCTCGCCGGGAATGTCGACGATGCGGGCGCGGGCGTGGGCGTCGTCGGTGATGATCGGCACCTGCCAGCCCATCCACGAGCGCGCGTTCAGACCCATGTTGCGCAGGGTTATGGCCAGAAGGCCGGACGTGACCTGTTCGCCCGAGGCGACCACCACGTCATATTCGTCGTCGCTGAGCGGCAGTCCGGGGGCGGCAGGGCCTGCGCCGTCGGTCCAGGCGACCAGCTCATTGGTCTTGCCCGCCATGGCCGAGACCACGACAGCGATCTTTTTGCCTGAGGCGGCTTCGGCGGCGATGATCCGGGCGGCGCGACGGATACGCTCGAGGTCGCCCATCGAGGTGCCGCCGAATTTCATCACCAACCGTTTGGTCTCGCCGCCCGCTGCTCCAGGCTGCGTGGTCTCTGGTCGTGAAGAATTAGGCCGCGTCATCGTGGCGATCCGCCCCCTGCTTGCGTGAGAAGCCGCGAAGGTCCATCCCTCGCGTCATGACCGCTTCTAACGGCGCCGCCCCGTCTCGCATACCCCGTGAAGGGCATGGTTTTTCGCAAAATTCGCCTGAAGAGGCGTTTGGCGCATCGATTGACCCTGCCGATGTCGCCCGCTTCTCGGCTCAGGCCGCCGAATGGTGGGATGCGCATGGCCCGTTTGCACCGCTTCACCGTTTCAATCCCGCGCGTCTGAAACTGATCCGCGAGCAACTTTGCGCCCGTCTGGGCCGCGATCCAAAGGCGCGTGCGCCCTTTGAAGGCCTGACGCTGCTGGACGTCGGCTGCGGCGGCGGCCTGATCGCCGAGCCGATGCGGCGCATGGGCTTCACTGTCATGGCGGTGGACGCCTCGTCCGAGAATATCGGCACCGCGCGCGCCCATGCCGACATGGTCGGGCTGGATATCGCCTACCGCGCCGCCACCGTCGAACAGATCGAGGCCGAGGGCGTCGGCCCATTCGATGTCGTCCTGACGATGGAGGTGATCGAACACGTCGCCGATCCTGGGGCCTTCGTGCGCGCCTGTTCGCGTCTGGTGAAACCGGACGGCGTGATGATGGTGGCCACCCTGAACCGCACGCTGAAATCGCTGGCGCTGGGCAAGATCGCCGCCGAATACATTCTGCGTTGGGTGCCTGCCGGAACTCACGACTGGCGCCAGTTCCTGAAGCCCGACGAAATCCGCCAGATGCTGTCGCAGGAGCCTGTCACGGTCGAAGGCCCCTATGGCCTCAACTACGACCCGCTGAACGACCGCTGGAGCCAGACGGACGACGCAGGCATCAACTATATGATGGTGGTCACGCCTGCCGCTTGAGCTTCAGCCTAAGGTGCGGACCATATAGCGGGCGTCATCGCCGTAGCTGGCCAGTTTCTCGGCCATGCCATCGGCCTCGACCGGCTCAAAGCCGTGGCGTCGCCAAAAGCGGGCGGCGTCGTTGACGGCGACCAGGGCGATGGCGGGCCAGCCGTCCTGCGTCGCCTGTTCGGCCAGTCGTTCGACCACGGCGCCGGTGACCCCGCCCCCGCGCGCGTCGGGGTGCAGAGCCAGATCGTGCAGATAGATCAGGGTCGGCTCTGACGGCAGGCCCTCGACCACCGTGTTCAGCGGCGGGGCCGAGGCCTCGCGCCAGGGATAGGCGATCAGATAGCCCTTGGCCGGACCGTCATCAGCCAGAACGAAACAGCCGCGCGGATACAGCGCCAGTCGGTTCTCGAAACAGGTCCGGTCCTCGAAATGATCGGGGAAGGACACGCGCGCCACATTGACCACGGCCTCAATGTCGTCGGGCCGCATCGGGCGCCAGTTCAGGCCGGACAGCGGCTGTTCAGCTCCGCCTTGTTGAATCGCCACCTTACAGTCCTCGTCTCGCCGCCGATCTCGCCCTCGATCCGGGCGGACAGCACATCTCCGTCGCGTTCATAAACGATCCGCTTGGGAAAGTCGTCGTCCGCGGCCTGCTCGAAAACGACGCGGCGGTCGCCGGATGCGGTGACGGGAAAGACGGTCACAGGCTGGCCGTCCGGTTGGGCGAAATAGGCGAAGGGGGCGTCCGGTGCCGACCCGGTCGGTGCGATGCGCGACTGTTCATAACCGACGCGGTCGCCCCGCACCGTCACCGTCATGCCGGTCATCAAGGACAGGCGAGGATCGGTCCAGACCTCGGACACCTCACGCCCCGGATCGCAGGCCAGCCAGTAGCCCGACATCCAGCCCAGGTCAGGGCGCGCGCCGCCATCAAGAACAGCGGCTAAAATCAGGGCGGTCAGCATGGTCGTCTCCCTCTGCGATCGACCGGGGCAGGCTAGGCCGGGGCGGCGTCCTGCGGCTTGTAGGTTTGCGACGCGATGGCGCGCGCCAGTTCATGCTGCTCGCGCGCCCAGTCGGTGGCGGTGCAGCCCAGGAAGCGGCGGAAATCCCGCGCCATCTGCGGCTGGTCGAAATATCCGGCCTCAAGCCCCGCCTCCAGCCAACCCGCCGCCGCCTCGGTCGGATGGGCGGCGTGGTCGAAGACGCGACGAAAGCGGAAGATTGAACGCAGCAGGCGTGGCGACACCCCGACCCGGTCGGAAAACCGGCGTTGCAGGGAGCGCTGCTCGCTGGGGGTGCGGAGCGGTGCAGGCTGTTCAGAGGCGGCGGCCTGAACCTCGGCGCGGACCAGCGGGTCGATCGTCCAGTCGCCGGTCCTGCGCCTCTGATCCTCCAGCCAGGAGATGAATACGGCAGTCTGACCCGCCGGATCGCCGGGCGGCGGAGTGAACCCGGCCAGCCGCTCGACCATGTCCAGCCGCTGGTCGGTCGCATCGCTCAGGGGGCGGTTCAGGAAGCCGCGCGCGCCGTCCGGTTCGAAGCGGATGGCGACCAGTTCGGTCGGGCCGGTCGGATGCATGACCAGCGGACGGGTCATCTGACCGGCGAACAGGGCGGGCGGCTGCAGGCGAAACACCCCGTCCGCATCCTGTTCGGCATAGGGCGCGCCCAGATCGAAGATCAGTTCGGGACAGCCGTCGGGCGCAATCCTCTGAATGGTCGGCGACGGGGCGGGCGCGGCATAGGTCCAGATGACCCGGACGAAGGGGCGCAGGTCCGCAGGAGGCGCGAACTCCTGATAGCGATCCTCTGACGTCGGCTCCTCCCCCGAGGTCATGGTCAGTTGACCTTGGACGGGTCCGGCGGGGCGTCGGGCAGGGCGGAGACGGGCACGCCGTCCTCCTTCAGCTTTCTGACCTCGGCGGGCGTGGCCTCGCCATAGATTTCGCGCTTCTCGGACTTGCCCTCGTGGATGTCGCGGGCCTCGCGGGCGAAGGTGTCGCCGACATAGTCGAAATTGGCCTCAACATGGGCGCGCACCTCGCGGGCCGCCTCCATCATCATCGACTGGACTTTGGCCGCCACGTCTGGGGTCGGGGCGGACTTCTTCGTGCCGCTGACGGACGGGGCCATGATCTGTTTCTCGACCGCGCGGGAGCCGCAGAACGGGCATTCCACCAGTCCGCGCGCGGCCTGATCGTCATAGTCGGACGATGATCCGAACCAGGCCTCAAAGCCGTGGGTCTGGTCGCATTTCAGGGCGTATCGGATCATGGAACGGGCAGGAAATCGCGGTCATGGGTTAGGGCGGGGACCGCCGCGCGGGCCTTGTCCACCAGCGTCAGGTCCAGCTTCGCCGTCACGATGCAAGGGTTGTCATGGTCGGCCTTGGCGATGATTTCGCCCCAGGGACCGATGACGGTGGAGCGGCCCCAGGTCCGGCGTCCGTCCTCGTGCTGGCCGCCCTGCGCCGGGGCCAGGACGAAGGCGCCCGTCTCGATGGCGCGGGCGCGCAGCAGGGTCTCCCAGTGGGCCTCGCCGGTCGGCACGGTGAAGGCGGCAGGCACGGCGATCATCGACGCGCCTGCCTTGGCCAGCTGGCGATGCAGGTGGGGGAAGCGAATGTCGTAGCAGATGGTCAGGCCCAGACGTCCCCACGGGGTGTCGGCAACAACCGCTTCGTCGCCGGGCCGCACCGTGGCGCTCTCGCGATAGGTCTCACCGTTGGGCAGGTTGACGTCAAAGACGTGCAGCTTGTCATACCGCGCCGTGATCGCCCCCGCAGGGTCGATCAGCAGGGAGCGGTTGGCGGCGCGGTCATCGCCGGGGCGACCCGAACGGACGATGGCCGATCCGATCAGAAGCCAGACGCCCAGCTCCGCCGCCAGACGACGCAGGCCCAGCACGGCGACATCGGCGTCTTCGGTGGTCAGAACCCCGTCGCGCAGTTCGCGGCGCTGTTCCAGGACATTGGTCCCTTCCGGCGTCAGAATGAACTGTGCCCCGCCCGCCGCCGCTTCACGGATCAGCGGCTCGACATGCGCCAGCCCGCCCGCCGCCGTCGCAGGCGTGCGGGTCTGGAT
>NZ_JABAZW010000133.1 GCF_018608325.1 Brevundimonas sp.
TCTCCAGCCCGACGGTGCCTTGGCCTGCGATCACATCGGGGTCGTCGAAGGGGTGGATGAAGGCGGCGCCGGTCTGTTCTTCCAATCGACGGGCGTGGGCGTAGGCCTCGTCGAAGCTGTCGCCATGCAGCACGACTTCGCCGCCCAGAGCGCGCACGGCGGCGACCTTGATGCCCGGCGTGGTGGTCGGCATGACGATGACGGCGGGGGTGTTGCGGCGCGCGGCGGCCAGGGCCACCCCTTGCGCATGATTGCCCGCCGAGGCGCAGATGACGCCCCGCGCCAGTTCCGCCTCCGACAGATTGGCGATCTTGTTGTAGGCGCCGCGGATCTTGAACGAGAAGACTGGCTGCAGGTCCTCGCGTTTCAGCAGGACGGGCCGGTCCAGCCGCGCCGACAGGCGGCGCAGCGGATCAAGCGGTGTCTCCTCCGCCACGTCATACACGCGGGCGGTCAGGATGCGGCGGATGGTGTCTTGCACGTTTCTATCGAATTTAGAGCGAAGCCCGGATTGAATGTGTCGATAGGGGCGCGCGTGCTTAAGGTCGAGCAAAAACGGTGCCGAGCCCGGGGTGCGGTCAGATGAGATCGGCCTGCAGCCGGTTCGCCCACAGGGCGGCGCGTTTCTTCAGTTCGTCCTTGCGCACCATCTCCGACAGATCGGGCGACAGCCGGTCCAATTGCTCGAAGCGGAAATCCTCGGGCGTGTGCGCCTTCCACGCCTGCTGGAGCGAGGCGAAGGGGCTGCTGTTCTGTTTCAGGGAGAACCACAGGCCGTTCTGCTGGGTGTCGATATGGCGGCTCTGTCCCACCCAGGTCTGGCCGGTGGCCGAACAGATGACGGCGAAGACGCCCGCGATTGTGGGCTGGTCCTTGTAGGCGGCGATCAGGTCTTTGCGTGCGGCGGTGGTCATGGACGACTTCCTATTTGTCCGGGTGAAATAGTGAATAATATTGTCCGGGTAAATAATCAAGCGTGACGATTCATCTGAGGTGCTCGGTGCTGCCGCTGGTCGCTGTTATGCTGCGGGCATGAGTGAAGACGCGTCAGGATCGAGCGAAGCCTCGTGGCACGAGCGCAGGGCGAGGCGCGGTGCTGTGAGCGGCGTTTTAGGCGTGGCCTTGGTGGCGGCGGGCGCTTTGAGCCTGGGCGTTTTGCCCGGGCGATCCGGCCTGCTGTTCGGCGCGGCGATGTGGCTGACGGGGCTGGTCCTGGGGGGCTACAGTCTTGTGCGCCTGCGTCGGCGGTCGAGCCATGTCAGAGCCGCCGACCTGTTCGAGGTCGAGGCGCGCTGGGACGTGCGACGCCTGTGGGGCTGTATGGCGATCGTGCTGGGGTTCCTGACCTGGAAAAGCGCACAGGGGCTCTGGCTGATCGCGGTCGGCGAAGGCGACGGGTTGAACCGCTTAATGCTGGCGGGCGGTCCGTTGGTCTGTGGGGTGGTCATGATGAAGGTCGCGGGGTTTGGCGGCAGGTCCGAGACGCCAAGTGACGACGGGAAGCTTCGACGCAGGACAGCCCTATCGACCGGGGCCTGGGCGACAGCCGCCTGCGCCATGATGGTCGCGGCGCTATGGTTCTGGCGTCCTGAGATTGGCGCAGCCAGCGTGCCGGCGGCCTTGTTCGTCGTCACCGCAATCACAGCCCTCCGCGTCCAGTTTTCGGAGCGCGCGCGGGCGCGTTAGGCGTCACGACCTGGTGTCCGGGGTGGCCAGATTGGGGATTAGGTCTTGCGTCCCGTCCGCATCGGCCTACATTGTTCCTGCTTATGCTAACTTTGAGCATAAGGGTCGTGGAAGGATGGTCATGGCGGACGGCGCCTTTGGTCTGACGAAGGAACTGGAGCGGGAGACCGCCGGGGTATGGGCGAAGGTCAAGGACCACGTCACCCCGATGGAATGGCCCGAACAGGCCCGATTGATCAGCGAAATCAACCGGCTGAAGATCGAGCGCAACGCCGTCATCCTGGCCCACAACTACATGACGCCCGAGGTCTTCCACGGGGTCGGCGACTATGTCGGCGACAGCCTGGGGCTGGCGAAAGAGGCCGCGCGGTCGGACGCGAAGGTGATCGTCCAGGCGGGCGTTCACTTCATGGCCGAGACGTCGAAGATCCTGTCGCCGGAAAAGACCGTGCTGATCCCCGACCTGCGCGCAGGCTGTTCGCTGGCGTCCTCGATCACGGGCGCCGACGTGCGGCTGATTAAGCAGCGCTATCCCGGCCTGCCGGTCGTGACCTATGTGAACACGACCGCCGATGTGAAGGCGGAAACCGACATCTGCTGCACATCCGCCAACGCCGTGCAGGTGGTGGAATGGGCGGCCAAGGAGTGGGGCGTCGACCGCGTCATCCTGATCCCTGACGAATATCTGGCGCGCAATGTCGCCGCCCAGACGACGGTCGGGATCATCGCCTGGAAGGGCCGGTGCGAGGTGCATGAACGCTTCACCGCCGCCGACATCGTCGAGATGCGCGCCGCCTATCCGGGCGCTGAAATCCTGGCCCATCCGGAATGCCCCGAAGACGTGATGGCGGCGGCGGACTTCGCCGGATCGACAGCGGCCATGATCGACTATGTCGAGGCCAAGCGGCCCAAACAGGTCGTCATGATCACCGAATGTTCAATGGCGTCGAACGTCGCCGGCGACGTGCCGGACGTGCAGTTCATCGGCCCGTGCAACCTGTGCCCGCACATGAAGCGGATCACGCTTCAGAACATCCGCGACTGCCTGCTGCACATGCAGTTCGAGGTGACCGTGCCGCAGGACATGCTGGAGCGCGGGCGTCAGGCCGTGCAGCGGATGATCGACCTGCCGCCGCCCGCTGTTCCGGCGCGCTACGACCTGATCAAGGCCAAACACCATGTTGCGGTCGAACTGATCTGAACCCCGGCGCGGCGATCGGTCCCGGCGACGGGACGACCGCCCGCGCCCATCTGGACGCCATGAGCGACATCGACACACCTATCCGCCGTCCCGGCCACACTCCTGGGCCATGGGATCCCAAGCCTGAAGACCCGGCTGCGCGCGAAACTGCGCCTGCGCCTCGACCCGAGGGCGGCGCGCTGGACAAGGGGCAGAGCCCCGGATGGGCCGTCATCTCCACCCTGCTGATGGGCGGTTTCCTGTGGTGGATCACCGGAAGCTGGGTCGTGTCGGTGGCGGTGGTGTTCGGCCTGTTCGTCCATGAGTACGGACACGTTCTGGCGATGAACAAGGTCGGGATGGGACCGGCGCGCATCTACATCATCCCCTTCCTGGGCGGACTGGCCAAGGGGCAGCGAGCGCCCAAGAACGAGTGGCATGGCGTGCTGGTGTCGCTGGCGGGACCGGCGTTCGGCCTCTTGGCCATGATCCCGTTCGTGGGGCTGTGGGTAGCGACGAGGCAGAGTGATTGGCTGCTGGGCGCCTTCTTCATCGCCATGCTCAATCTGGTGAACCTGCTGCCTGCGCCGCCGCTGGACGGGTCAAAGGCGTTGGGGCCGGTGTTGGCGCGGGTGCATCCGCGGCTGGAGCATCTGGTGCTGCTGGCCATCGGGGTCGGGGTGGTGCTGTGGGGCGTCTCGACGGGGCGCTACATCCTTGCGGTCTTCCTGGCCATTTCGGTCTTCGGCCATCTGAAGCGCGGCGTCTGGCGTGAGGAATGGGGCCAACTGAGCTGGCCCGAGGCGGGCAAGAGCCTGGGCCTCTATCTGGCGACGGCGGTGATCTGTGCGGCGGCGGCGATCGGCGCCCTGCTGCCTCTGGCCGACGGATCGGCGGTCGAGGCCCTGAAGTACGGCCTGAACTATATCGGAGTGCGTCTGTGAGCCGAGTTCGACATGACGGGCCATTGGTCGTGGGCGCAGGTCTGGCGGGGCTGTCGGCCGCGCTGGAGGCGGCCAAGACTGGAGCTAAGGTGCTGGTGGTCACGCCGGAGCCTCTGCTGAACGCCTGTTCGTCGGCCTGGGCGCAGGGGGGGATGGCGGCGGCCCTGACGGCGGAGGATTCTGCCGAACGCCATGCCAAGGATACTGCGGCGGCGGGCGCCGGTCTGGTCGAGGCCGAGGCGACGCGCGCCCTGACGGAACATGGGCGCGAGACGGTGGAGTGGCTGGCGGCCCTGGGCGCGCCGTTCGACCGGGATGCGGACGGCGGTTTCGTCGTCAGTCTGGAGGCGGCGCATTCGGTCGCGCGTGTGGCGCGGGTCGGCGGCGACGGGG
>NZ_JABAZW010000032.1 GCF_018608325.1 Brevundimonas sp.
GGAGCCGAACCACTTGGCGATGGAGGCCTCATCCGGGTCGACGCCGCCCGTCGGCATGATCTTGACCCAGGGCAGCGGTCCCTTGATCGCCTTGACGAAGTCTGGGCCGCCGACCGACGAGCCGGGGAACAGTTTGACGATGTCGCAGCCCAGTTCGTGCGCCTCACCGATGTCGGTCACCGAGCCGCAGCCGGGGAAATAGGCGACCATGCGGCGGTTGCAGACCTTGGCCACGTCCGGCACCAGGCAGGGGCTGACCACGAAGCGCGCGCCACGGTTCAGATACAGGGCCGCCGTGCCCGCATCCACAACCGAGCCGATGCCCAGAACGATGTCGGGATCGGTCTTGATCAGTTCGCGGTTGATCTCGCCGAACAGATCGCAGGCGAAGTCGCCGCGGTTGGTGAATTCGACCACCTTGGCGCCGCCGCGCGCGCTGGCGCGGATCACGTTCAGGCAGACCTCGGGATCGGGGTGATAGAAGACGGGGCAGACGCCCTGTTGTTCGAGACCTTTCAGCACGCTGATGCGATCGTGGGCCATGTTCACCTCCGCTGGTCCCGACGCGTTGCGGAACCCCTATCTGTTGCAATGACCGGCCGCGCCGGTTCTGCCCGACTGCTTATCCCACGGCGGAGGAAATGCGAACGCGGGCAGGCCTGGGTTTTGCCAGAACGGCGGAACATATTGTTTCACCGGGCGGCGCATCCTGGGACGGTTGCACGGTCTTGCCGCTTACCCGTCACGGCTTCATCGGCTAGGAACGCCTTACAGCAAAGGACAACCCCGCCATGATGACCGCCATCTTCGTCTTCATCAAATGCGAGTTGGGCTACGCCAATGAGGTGGCGGCCGACATCGTGGACAATGTCGAGAATGTCTCGGAGGTCTATTCCACCTCGGGGCAGCACGATCTGCTGGCCAAGTTCAACCTGCCGCGCGACGCCGACATCGGCACATTCGTGACGAAAGAGGTCCAGACCCGGCCCCACGTGCGTGATACGTTTACAGTGATAACTTTCTCGCCATTCCTGCCCAAAAAGGGCTGAAAATCAGCCGCTCTTGACCATGCGTAAACTTGGATCGACTGCTAGCCTTCCGGTCATAGGGATATGCGGGGAGTAGAGTAGATGAGCGATCTGGAGGTCTTCCGCGCGGAGACGCGGGCCTGGCTGGAAGAGAATTGTCCGCCCGAAGTGCGCGGTCCGATCAAGTCGGAAGCCGATATGATCTGGGGCGGTCGCGACGCGGTGTTCGCGACCCCGGGTCACAAGCTGTGGCTGGAACGGATGGGCGCGCGCGGCTGGACCGCGCCGGAATGGCCCACGGAATACGGCGGCGGGGGCTTAAGCCGTGAAGAGGCCAAGGTGCTGGCTTCTGAACTGCGCCGCATCAAGGCCCAGCCTGCGCTGAACAGCTTTGGCGTCTGGATGCTTGGCCCGGCGCTTCTGGCCTTTGGCAGCGAAGAACAGAAGAAGCGTTTCCTGCCCGAGATCGTTCGCGGTGAAATCCGCTGGTGTCAGGGCTATTCCGAGCCGGGCGCCGGTTCCGATCTGGCCTCGATCCAGACCAAGGCTGAGGACCGCGGCGACCACTGGATCGTCAACGGCCAGAAGATCTGGACCTCCTACGCCGACAAGGCCGACTGGATCTTCTGTCTGGTCCGCACGGACCCGGACGCGCCCAAGCATCTGGGCATCAGCTTCGTCCTGTTCGACATGCGCACGCCGGGCGTGACCACGCGTCCGATCACGCTGATTTCGGGCAAGTCGCCCTTCTGCGAGACCTTCTTCGACGACGCGCGCGTCGAGAAGGAAAATCTGGTCGGCACGCTGAACCGGGGCTGGGACGTAGCCAAGCATCTGCTGGCCCATGAACGCACCATGATCGGCGCCATGGGCGAGGTCGCGGGCGGTCGCCCGGTCGGTCAGGTGGCGCTGGACGCCGTCGGCGCGGCCGAAGACGGTCGGCTGGATGACCCAATGCTCCGTGCGCGGATTGCCGATCTGGAAATCGATCAGGCCGCCTTCCGTCTGGCTATGGAGCGGGTCGGGGATCAGGTGAAGGCGAAACAGGCGCACCCCGCCATCGCCTCCATGCTGAAATACTATGGTTCGGAACTGAACAAGCGCCGCCATGAACTGCTGATGGCGGCGGGCGGCGCCGATGCGCTGGAGTGGGAGAGCGAGCGTTCACGCGGCGGTTCCGCCGCCCGCGACTGGCTGCGCACCAAGGCCAACTCCATCGAAGGCGGGACCAGCGAGGTCCAGCTGAACATCATCGCCAAGCATCTGCTGCAACTGCCGGGGGCGTGACGGTGGGCAAAGCAATCGAACGGCCCGTGCTTTTCGGCATTGCGGTCATCGGTCTCATTCTAAGTGGTCTGCTCAGCTTCGTAATACTGACGCCGCTTGGATGGGGCATGTCTTGGAGCGAACTCGCACCGACCTTGTTTATTAAGCTCTTCTTTCTAGCGCCAGGCGTCGCTCTAATCGGGGCTGCAATAGCGAAATTCTTCTCGCGGCCGTCTCCCTCGCAGGAAATCGCCCTGCTAACGGCTCCCGCTTATCAAGCGATCTTTCTCGCCGTCTCATATTTCATCCCTAAACCGGGAGCCTGAACCATGCCCCTGATCCTGACCGAAGAGCAGAACATGCTGCAGGAGGCCGCCGACGGCTTCCTGAACGACAACGCGCCCATCGCCCATTTCCGCCAGTTGCGCGACAGCCATGACGCCGATGGCGTTTCGCGCGACCTGTGGCGGGCGTTCGGCGAAATGGGCTTTGCCGGCGTCATCATCCCTGAGGCCCACGGCGGCCTTGGTCTGGGCGCCGTCGAGGCGGGCGTCATCGCCGAAAGCCTGGGTCGCACCCTGACGCCTTCGCCCTTCATGGGGTCGGCCATCCTGTCGGCCAAGGTGTTGGCGGACGGCGGTTCCGAGGCGCAGCAGGAATGGCTGCCCAAGATCGCAGCAGGCGAGGCCATTCTGGCCCTGGCCGTGGACGAGGGCGCCAAACACGCGCCGTCGCGCATTGACGCCCGGGCCGAACGCGCAGGCAACGGCTTCAAGCTGAACGGCGCCAAGGGATTCGTGCTGGACGGCCATGTCGCGGACGCCCTGATCGTTGTGGCCAGAGCGGGCGAGGGGACGACCCTGTTCCTGGTCGATCCCAAGGCGGCGGGCGTCGAGATCGAGCGCACCATCATGGTCGACGGCCACAACGCCGCGCGCGTCACCCTCAGCGACGTGGCGGTTGATGCGGATGCGGTGATCGGCGAAGTCGGCGGCGGCGAGGCCCTGCTGGACGCAGCCCTGACGCTGGGCCGGGCCTGTGCGGCCTCCAGCCTGACGGGCGCGGGCGATCAGGCGTTCAAGGTGACGCTGGAATACCTGCGCACCCGCAAACAGTTCGGCAAGCTGATCGGTGAGTTCCAGGCCCTGCAACACCGCGCGGCCCATCTGTTCACCGAACTGGAGCTATCGCGAGCCGCCACGCTGGGCGCGCTTCAGGCCATCGACGCGGGGCGTGAGGACGCGGCGCTGGCGGCCTCCATCGCCAAGGCCAAGGCCGGGCGTGTCGCCGAACTGTCGGTGCAGGAGGCGGTGCAGATGCATGGCGGCGTCGGCATGACCGATGAGTTCGACGTCGGCCTGTTCATGAAGCGGGTCCGGGTGCTGAACGAACTGCTGGGCGACGCCGGGTTCCACGCCGAACGTCTGGCCAAGGCGCAGGGCTTCTAGATCGCATAATCTTGCCCCTTCCCATGCGGCGAAGGGGCAAGGTTTTCGACTTGTTGTGGCGTCTCGCGCTGCGTCGTCCTAGATTTCCCGGCAAGGGAGACACGCACATGACGACGCGAACCAACGCGGCCGCCTACCTCACCGGCTTTGGCAATCATTTCGCGACAGAGGCGGCGCCCGGCGCCCTGCCGATCGGCCAGAACTCGCCGCAGAAGACTCCGATGGGCCTGTACGCCGAGCAGTTGTCCGGCACGGCCTTCACCGCCCCACGCGCAGAGAACCGCCGCAGTTGGCTGTACCGGCTGCGGCCCTCGGCCCAGCATGGACCCTATCAGCCGTTCGATCAGGGTCAGGTCCGTTCCGGCCCCTTTGACGAGACGCCGCCCAACCCCAACCGGATGCGCTGGGACCCGCTGCCGATCCCTGACGCGCCTACGGACTGGGTCGAAGGCCTGGTCACCTATGGCGGCAATGGCGAACCGGACCACGGCGCCGGATCGGGCATCCATCTGTATGTCGCCAACCGTTCGATGACCGACCGGGTCTTCTATGACGCGGACGGCGAACTGCTGATCGTGCCGCAGGAGGGGGCGCAGCGGTTCGTCACCGAGATGGGCGTGATCGAGGCCCAGCCGGGTCATATCGTCCTGATCCCGCGCGGCGTGCGCTTCCGCGTCGAGGTGGACGGGCCGGTGCGCGGCTATGTCTGCGAGAACTATGGCGCGCCGTTCCGCCTGCCGGACCTTGGCCCCATCGGCTCGAACGGTCTGGCCAATCCGCGCGATTTCGAGACGCCGGTCGCCGCCTACGAGGACGTGGATCGTCCGACCCAGTGCATCCAGAAATATGGCGGCAGGCTGTGGGCCACGACCTTTGACCACAGCCCGCTGGATGTCGTCGGCTGGCACGGCAATCTGGCCCCCTGCCGCTATGACACGGCGCGGTTCAACACGATCAACACGGTCAGCTATGACCACCCGGACCCGTCGATCTTCACCGTCCTGACCAGCCCGTCAGAGACGCCGGGCACGGCAAACATCGACTTCGTCATCTTCCCGCCGCGCTGGATGGTGGCGGAAAACACCTTCCGTCCGCCGTGGTTCCACCGCAACGTCATGAGCGAGTTCATGGGGCTGGTGACCGGCGCCTATGACGCCAAGGCGGGCGGGTTCGCGCCCGGCGGCGCCTCGCTGCACAACCGCATGAGCGGCCACGGCCCGGATCAGGCCAGCTATGACGGGGCGGTCAAGGCGGAGCTGAAACCGCATAAGGTTGAAAATACACTGGCCTTCATGTTCGAAACCCGGATGCCGATCCGCGTCACCAAATGGGCGCAGGAAGCACCACAGATGCAGTTGGACTATGACGATGTCTGGTCCGGGTTCACCAAAGGACAGGTCTCTTGAAACGCTTCCACGCTATCGCCGCCGCCGTGCTGCTGACCGCAGCCTGCGCGCCGCAGACGACCAACACAAACATCGCCACCAGCGTCCCGGTTCAGAGCGCTGACGCCGCCGCCTGCGCCGCGCGCAACGGCACGATGAGACAGGTCGGCAAGCTGCAGTCCTGGCAGTGCGTGATCAACTATGCCGATGCGGGCAAGACCTGCTCCAGCAGCAGCCAGTGCCAGGGCAGTTGTCTGGCCGGAGAAGGGACGGACCGGACGCCGGGCGCGGCGACCACGGGCGTCTGTCAGGCGACCAGCAACCGCTTCGGCTGCACCACGCCGGTCGAGAACGGCAAGGCCGGACCGACGCTCTGCATCGACTGAGGCTTCCAAAACAGCACCCATGAAAAAGCCCCCGTCGCGAACGACGGGGGCTTCTTTCGTTTCAACGCCAGGGCGGGTTAGTGGCCCTTGGCGGCGTCCTTGATTTCGCCAGCGCGCTGATCAGCGGCGGCCTGGGTCTTGTCAGCCTGCTCCTTCAGGGCCTCGGCCTGACGGTCGGCGTCTGCCTTGACCGTTTGGGCGTCGGCATTGGCCTGCGCCACGGTGGCGTCGGCCTGGGCCTTCAGGTGATCGGCTGCAGCGTCGCCTTGAGCGACAACAGCATCAGCTTGGGCGTCCGCAGCCTTTTGTGCGGGTTGCTGGCAAGCGGCCAGACCGGCGACGGCGAACAGGGCAGCGGCAGTAACAGCAAGTTTCTTCACGGTGCTTCCTTCCTCAGCTTGTTGAGGTCTGGAAAACGCAGGGCATCACGAAGGGTTCACGCCGCTGTTACTTTTTATTCGCCCGCCTCTGCAAAGGCCACGCGCGCAGACCCCAGAAGGGCGGCGTGCTTGTGCATGATCACCTTGGTCGGGATGGCCGCCATATAGTCCTGGAAGCGGCCCTTGCGCTCGAAACGCTTGCGGAAGGGGCTGGCCTTGATGAAGGGCAGGATGCGCGGAACGATGCCGCCCGCGATATAGACGCCGCCGCGCGCGCCGGTGGTCAGGGCGATGTCGCCAGCGACGGCGCCCAGGATGGCGCAGAACCGGGCCAGGGTCGCGCCGCAGGGGCTGTCGGGGTCGGCCAGCGCCGTCTTGGTGATCTCGGCGGGGTCTTCGATATGGCTTTCGCGACCGTCGATCTCGGCCAGGGCCTTGTGCATGTTCAAGAGGCCAGGACCGCAGATCAGGCGTTCGATGGACACGCGGTCATAGCGGCGGCGCAGGATGCGCAGGATCTCGTCTTCGACCGCGTCGCCAGGCGGGAAGCAGGCGTGGCCGCCTTCGGACGGCATGGCCATTTCCTTGCCATGGGCGTCGCGCACCAGGGCCGAGACGCCGAAACCGGTGCCGGGGCCCAGCACAGCCACGGTGGCGTGCGGATCGCCGTCGACCGGGCCGCCCAGGCTTTCCAGTTGATCCGCCGGAACGATCGGCGCGCCCCAGGCCAGGGCCTCGAAGTCGTTGATCAGCTTGACCGGCTTGAGCCCCAGCGTCTGAAGCTCGCTTTCCGACACGCGCCAGGGCGAGTTGGTCAGGTCGATCTCACCGTTCGTCACAGCGCCCGCGACGGCGATTACGCCGCCGGTCGGCTTGACCTCGCAACCGTCGATGAAGGCGGCGACGCCTTCAAGGAAGGTCGGATAGGTTTCCGCCGGGAAGCTTTCGTGATGGTCCAGAACCGGCTGGCCATTGACCATGCGGGCCACGGCGAAGCGTGCATTGGTGCCGCCGACATCGCCGACGAGAAGGGTCTTGTCATTCATAGGTCGTTTCCTGCGATCGGTTGGGCGGATCAGGCGTCCACTGTCCGGTCGACGAAGTTGGGATTGGGCGGCGTGTCGTCGTGGCCATTGCCCTCGCTATCGCTGGGCAGGGCGAAACAGACGGTGGCGCCTTGCTCGGCCGTGGTGACGACGTGGCGGAAGGCGCCGAACAACTCACGGCCATAGCCCCAGGACGAACCCTGGGCGATGGCGGGCGTGCGCGTGGCGGCGGGGCGGTCGGTCAAGCCGTCGACGCCGACCGTGGTCAGCACCCCGGCCTCGGGGTCCAGACGGATGATGTCGCCGTCCTTCACATGGGCCAGGGGGCCGCCCGCAAGGGCCTCGGGCGAGACGTGGATGGCGGCGGGCGTCTTGCCGCTGGCGCCCGACATGCGGCCGTCAGTGACGAAGGCGACCTTGAAGCCCTTGTCCTGAATGATCGACAGGGCAGGCGACAGGCTGTGCAGTTCGGGCATGCCGTTGGCCTTGGGACCCTGGAAGCGCAGGACGACCACGACGTCGCGATACAGCTTGCCGTCCTTGAAGGCCTGCAGCGCGTCTTCCTGGGTTTCGAACACGGCGGCGGGCGCTTCGACGATGCGGTTCTCGGGCTTGACCGCCGAGATCTTGATGACGGCACGGCCCAGGTCGCCCTTGACCAGACGCAAGCCGCCTTCCTTGTCGAAGGGGTTGGAGGCGGGACGCAGGATGTCCAGGTCCAGGCTTTCGGTCACACCATCGCGCCACACCAGTTCGCCATCGACCATCGACGGTTCCTGGAAATAGGGCTCGATGCCCTGGCCCATGATGGTGACGACGTCGGAGTGGATGTTTCCAGCCTGGGCCAGTTCACGGGCGATGAAGGCGACGCCGCCTGCGGCCTGGAAGGCGTTCACATCGGCCGAACCGTTCGGATAGACGCGCGCCAGCAGCGGCGTGACCGACGACAGCTCATCCATGTCGGTCCAGTCGATCAGCACGCCCGCGGCCCGCGCCATGGCGACCAGGTGGATGGCGTGGTTGGTCGAACCACCCGTGGCCAGCAGGGCGACGATGGCGTTGACGATGGACTTCTCGCTGATGACGTCGGCCATGCGGCATCCACCGCTGCGGGCCAGTTCGACCGCGCGCTTGGCGGCGGCGGCGGTCAGGGCGTCGCGCAGGCCGGTGTCCGGGTGGACGAAGGCGGTCGAGGGCATGTGCAGCCCCGCCAGCTCCATCATCATCTGGTTGGAATTGGCCGTGCCGTAGAAGGTGCAGGTGCCGGGCGAGTGATAGGAGCCGATCTCGCTTTCCAGCAGGGTCTGACGATCAACCTTGTTCTGCGCGTATTCGGCGCGGACGCGGGCTTTTTCCGCATTCGGAATGCCGGACGGCATGGGGCCTGCGGGGGCGAAAACGACCGGCAGATGCCCGAATGCTAGCGCTCCCATAAATAGCCCGGGAACGATCTTGTCGCACACCCCAAGCATCAGGGCGGCGTCGAAGGCGTCGTGGGTCAGGGCCACGCCGGTCGACATGGCGATGACGTCGCGGCTGAAGAGCGACAACTCCATGCCGGGGCGGCCCTGGGTCACGCCATCGCACATGGCGGGGGTTCCGCCTGCGACCTGGGCCGTGGCGCCGACTTCGCGGACGGCCTTGCGGACCACATCGGGGAAGCGTTCGAACGGCTGGTGGGCCGACAGCATGTCGTTATAGGCGGTGACGATGCCCAGATTCGGCTTGGACCCGTCCATCGACGTCAGCTTGTCGGCGATGGTCTGGCCCGCAAAGGCATGGGCCCAGTTGGCGCAGCTCAGTTTGGCGCGACCGGCGCCGCTGTCGCGGGCGGCGTCCATGCGGCGCAGATAGTCGGCGCGCGTATGGCGGCTTTTTTCAACGATGCGGGCGGTGACCGCGGCGACCGTAGGATGCACTTCGTATCGGGGCGCCATCAGCCTTCCTCCGTCCACAGAACTTCAAGAGAAACATCGGCGGCGATCAGGGCGGCGATGGGCTGGATCTTGGGATCGCCCTTGGCCTGTTCCTCGAACACGCGACGTTTGGTTTCGCCCTTCAGGCCCAGGATCACCCGTTCGGCCTGCATCAGATAGGGCAGGTTGATCGACAGGCGCTCGATGGTCGGCGCCATGCCGTCGCGGCCATGCGGCACGCCCAGAACCGTCGGCTTCAGCGTCGGGGTCAGCAGGGTCTTCAGTGTGGGGCTTTCAGGGAACATGGAGCAGATATGGCCATCCTCACCCATGCCGAGAAGGACCGCGTCGAAACGGCCGCCCACCTCAGCCAGCGCCTTGGCCGCCACGATGGCGGCGCGGTCAACCGTGACCTCGGGCGTGAACAGGGGAATGAACCGGCCAGCGGCGGCCTTGTCCTGCAACAGCACATCGCGGATCAGTCGGGCGTTTGATTCCGGCGATGTCTCGGGGACGTAACGCTCGTCGACCAGGGTGACGGCGATCTTGGCCCAGTCCAGATCCATCGCGGCCAGATGGCGATAGACCGGCGCGGGCGTCGAGCCGCCCGGTCCGGCGAAGAAGGCGGAGCCGTTGTCGCGCACGGCGGCGGCCAGGGTCTCGCCCAGACGCGCGGCGGTCGCCTCGGCCCAGGCGTCGACGGAGGGGAAGGCTTCGATCTGGGGTGTGTCAGGCATTGGTCGTGTTCCAGTCGCGTCCGGTGCGCATCATCAGCATGTCGGCGCTGTCAGGCCCCCATGTGCCAGCAACATATTCATCCGGCTTCAGGCCGGACTCAGCCCAGGCGTCGGCGACCTCGTCGACCCATTTCCACGCCTGTTCCGCTTCGTCGCGGCGGACGAACAGTGTGGAATCGCCATGCATGGCGTCCAGCAGCAGCCGCTCATAGGCGATGCGGCGGCGCGGCGGTGTGTCGGACTTGCCGTCAACGCCCCACGACAGGCTCATTGTGATGGGCTGAAGCTGCATCCGCTTGTCCAGACCGGGACGCTTGTTCATCACCGTCAGCGAGATGTCTTCCTCGGGCTGAAGCTCGATGACCATGCGGTTGGCCGGGGCCTCGCCATCGTCATTGTCGAAGATGGAGTGCGGGACCGGCTTGAACTGGATGACGATCTCGGTGCGCTTCTCGGGCAGGCGCTTGCCGGTGCGCATGAAGAAGGGCACGCCTGCCCAGCGCCAGTTGTCGATGTCGGCGCGAATGGCGACGAACGTTTCGGTGTCGGACGGCTGGCCGCGTTCCTCTTCGTAGGATTTGGCCGGTTTGCCCTCGGAAACGCCCGCCACATATTGACCGCGCACGGTCACGCGCTCGGCCTCTTCGGGGGTGATGGGGCGCAGCGAACGCAGCACCTTCACCTTTTCATTGCGCAGGGATTCCGGGTCCAGGTCGCTGGGCGGCTCCATCGCCACCAGGCACAACAGTTGCAGCATGTGGTTCTGCAGCATGTCGCGCAGGGCGCCGTACTCGTCATAATAGGGCCAGCGGTCGCCGACGCCGACCGTCTCACCGATGGTGATCTGGACGTGGTCGATCGTCAGATTGTTCCACAGCGGCTCGAAGATGGTGTTGCCGAAGCGCAGGGCCGTCAGGTTCTGGACCGTCTCCTTGCCCAGATAGTGGTCGATGCGGAACACCTGATCCTCGCGGAAGGCGTGGCCCACGGCGTCGTCGATCTCGAGGAAGGACTTCAGGTCGCGGCCGACCGGCTTCTCCAGCACGATGCGGCAGTTGCGTTCAGCCAGACCGGCGTCCTTCATCGCCGTGACGATGCGGCCGTACAGCGAAGGCGACACCGCCAGGAAGGAGGTGACCTCGCCGTCGCCGACCTTGGCCTTCAGGCGTTTCAGGCTGTCTGCGCTGGTGGCGTCGATGGCCAGATAGTCGAGGCGGGCCTTCATCCGGGCCCAGCTGTCGGCGTCCCAGGCCTTGTCGGCCTCGGCCTTGGCCTTCACCGCGTCATGGACCTTGGCCACATATTCGTCGGCGGATTCTTCCGAACGCGCGGCGCCGATGATTTTCAGGCCTTCGGGCAGCAGGCCGTCGTGCTCAAGGAAATACAGCGATGGCAACAGCATGCGCATCGCCAGATCGCCGCCGCCGCCGAACAAGATCAAAGCCGACATCGATATCCCCTCACGTAGCCCGTCGCCGGGTATGCACGCCCTTTATGACCGGGCCTGTCGCTATGGATGGGCTTTGCCCGCTTCCGCGCGCGAGGCCAACACGTCCAGCACGTCCTGAAACACCATGTTACGGGCATGGAGAAGAACAAGCAGGTGATAGACAAGGTCCGCCGCCTCGCTGGCCAGCTCTTCGTCCGGTCCTGCGACGCCCGCCAGAGCGGTTTCGACGCCCTCTTCACCGACCTTCTGGGCGATGCGTTTGGGGCCGTCGGCGATCAGTTTCGCGGTCCAGCTTTCGGATGGATCGGCGGCGGCGCGGCGGGCGATGGTCTGCTCCAGTCGCGCGACACGGCCCAGACCCGGCGCATCCGCATCCCCGAAACAGCTGGTGCGGTTCAGGTGGCAGGCATTGCCGACCGGTCTGACCGACAGGACCAGCGCATCGGCGTCGCAGTCGGGGGTGATGCCCACGACATAAAGCCGGTCGCCTGACGTCTCGCCCTTTCTCCACCGTCCGCCGCGCGAGCGTGAGAAGAAGGTGGCCTCGCCGGACGTGATCGTCTCGTCCAGTGCGGCGCGGTCCATATAGGCCAGCGTCAGGACCTGCAGCGTCGCCGCATCCTGCACCACGACGGGAACCAGCCCGCCGCCTTTTTCGAAGTCGATGGTGGATGGATCGAGGGTCATATCCGCATCTCCAAGCCTTCGTCGGCCAGGTATCGTTTCAGGTCCGGTATGGCGATGGCGCCGGTGTGGAAAACGCTGGCGGCCAGGGCGCCGGACACATCTGCCTGTTCGAACACATCGCGGAAATGCCGGGGCGCGCCTGCGCCGCCGGATGCGATCAGCGGAATGGTCAGGCGTGCGCGGGCCGCCGACAGCTGCGCCACGTCATAGCCTTGGCGCACCCCGTCCTGATCAATGCAGTTCAGAACGATCTCGCCCGCACCGAGGCTTTGCGCCTGATCCAGCCAGTCCAGCGTTCGCTTGCCCGCGCGGCGGCGTGCATCGGGATCGCCAGTGTATTTGTGCACGACCCATTCGCCGTCTTCCAGTCGGCTGTCGACGCCGACGACGACGCATTGCGACCCCAGGCGCTCGGCCATTTCGGCGATCAGTTCGGGGCGTTCCAGTGCGGGTGAGTTGATCGACACCTTGTCCGCCCCGTGGTCGAGGCAGCGCGCGGCCTGTTCCACGCTGCGGATGCCGCCCGCGACGCAGAAGGGAATGTCCAGCAGGCGCGCGATGTCCCTGATCCAGCCATAGTCCAGCGTCCGACCCTGCGGGCTGGCGGTGATGTCATAGAAGACCAGTTCGTCCGCGCCCTCGTCACGATAACGCGCGGCCAGTTCGGCGGCGTCGCCCATGTCGGTGTGGCCGACGAACTTTACGCCCTTGACGACCCGCCCGTCCTTCACGTCCAGGCAGGGGATGATACGTCGGGCGGTCATGCCGCAGCCGCTATGGCTTCTGGCAGGGTGAAGCGGTTCTCGTACAGGGCGCGGCCCACGATGGCGCCGTTGCAGCCCAACGCCTTGACCGCGATCAGGTCGTCCAGAGACGACACCCCGCCTGACGCCTGCAACACCAGATCGGGGCGGCGGCGACGGATCTCGGCCAGAAGCTCCAGATTGGGGCCGGTCAGGGCCCCGTCGCGGCCCACGTCGGTGACCAGAAGATGTTTGGCCGCACCCTTCGGATAGCGGTCCAGCGCGGTCCATAGATCAATGCCCGACGACTGGGTCCAGCCCTTCAGCGCAGGCACCGGCACGCCGTCCTCCAGGTTGACGTCGAGCGCCAGGGTGATCCGTTCAGGCCCGAATTCAGCCAGCCATTCGGCGACCTCGTCCGCTCGCGTCACGGCCAGAGATCCGATCACCACGCGGTCCACGCCGGAGGCCAGCAGCTTGGACACGTCCTCACGGCTGCGCACGCCGCCGCCCGACTGGATCTTGACGTCGATGGCCTTGGCCAGCTCGCCGATCAGTGCGTGCTGCATGGCCTGCCCGGCTTCAGCGCCGTCCAGATCGACGACGTGGATCCATTCCGCCCCTTCCGCGACGAAGGCGGTCAGACGGGCGGCGGGCTGTTCGTCATATTGCGTCACCTGATCGAACTTGCCGTGCATCAGGCGCACGCAGACGCCGGCCTTCAGGTCGATGGCGGGATAGATCAGCATGTCAGGCTCAGAAAATTCTTGAGGATGGTCGCCCCGGCCTCGGCCGAGCGTTCGGGGTGGAACTGGCAGCCCCAGCGGTTATTGGCGCGCACGACCGCCGGAACCGGACCGCCATAGTCGGCGCGGGACAGGGTCGCCGACCCATCCGGGCAGACGAAGCCGTGGACGAAATAGGCGTAGGCACCGTCGGTTACGCCTTCCAGCAGCGGGTCGTCCCTGTCGCGCGTCAGGCGGCTCCAGCCCATGTGCGGCACGGGCAGGGCGTCTCCCGGCGCCAGACGTTTCACAGCGCCGGGAATGAAGCCCAGCAGGTCGACGCCGTCGCCTTCGTCGCTGCGTTCAAACAGCAGTTGCTGGCCCAGACAGACGCCCAGCAGGGGGCGCTCAAAGGCGCGCAGAGGCTCGATCAGGTTCAGTTCCGCCAGCCGCGACATGGCGTAACCCGCAGCCCCGACGCCGGGCAGGATGACCCGCTCGGCCTCTGCGATCTCAAGCGGATCGGCGGTCAGGCGCACGGTCGCGCCCAGCCGCTCCAGCGCGAACTGGACCGAGGCGATATTGCCCGCGCCATAGGCGACGACGGCGACTTCGGTCACAGCACCCCCTTGGTCGACGGCACGGCGTCGCCCTCGATGCGGATGGCCTGACGCAGGGCGCGGCCAAAGGCCTTGTAGACGGCCTCGGTCTTGTGGTGATCGTCCTGACCGGTGACCTTGATGTGGACGGCGGCGCCCATGGCCTCGGCCAGAGAGCGGAAGACGTGGGCCGTCAGATCGGTGCGGTAGTCGCCGATATAGGGCGTTTCGAACGTGCCTTCGAACAGTGGATAGGGGCGTCCCGACAGGTCGATGGAGATGGTCGCATTGGCCTCGTCCATCGGCAGGACGAAACCGTAACGGGCGATGCCCTTACGTTCGCCCAGCGCCTGTTTCAGCGCCTGACCCAGGGCGATGGCGCTGTCTTCGATGGTGTGGTGCGGGTCGGTGTGCAGGTCGCCTTCGCATTGCAGCCGCAGCGAGAAGCCGCCGTGGGCCGCGATCTGCTCCAGCATGTGATCGAAGAAGCCGACGCCGGTTTCGATCCTGATCGGGCCGGTCGCATCCAGATCGACGGCGCAGACGATGCGCGTCTCCTTGGTGTCGCGCACGGCCTGACCCACGCGGGGGGCGCGGCGCTGGGCGGGCGTCAGGCCGAAGGCGGCCAGCAGCCGGTCGTTGACCTCTGGCTTGATCGAGACGGGCAGGCGCAGGCGGTCGCCCGAGATGTCGCCCGCGACGCCGTAGGTTTTCAGCCCCGCCAGCGCCGCCGCCGGATCTTCGGGCCGGGTCATGATGATGGGGCCGACGCCGGGTTCGACCGGCATCAGGCGGCCCAGTTCGCGGGCGACACGTTCGCGCTCACGCCGGACCGAGGCGATGCGCTCCGCCGTCTCGATCATCCGTGACGGGTCCAGCGCCTGCTGCGCCAGCCGCACCAGCGGTTCGGGCAGGGCGTAGGGTTCCAGCAATGAGGCCAGTCGGGCCAGCGTCTGCGGCTGGGCGATCGCCGCCCCGACCCGCGCGCCCGCCAGACCATAGGCCAGCGACAGGCTGCGCAGCACGACCAGATTGGGCTGGTCCGCGATAATAGTGACGGCGGATGGGCTGTCGGAAAACTCGATCAGGCCTTCGTCCACGACCAGCAGGGCGGGCGCGACGCGGGCGGCCATTTCCGCCATCGCCTCGGGCGAACCGAGGGCGCGGATGACGACGGCGACGGCTTCGCCACGGGCCGGATAGATGGCGGCCAGACTGTCATAGGGTTCGGCGTCGGGCGCCTCGACCGCGCCGCCGTCGCGGGCGGCCAGACGCCAGACCAGCTCCAGCCCATGCGTCAGGCCGCGCACCGGCAGAACCAGATCGGCGCCGACGCCATAGATGGCGGCCATGCGTTCGGCCAAAGCAGCGGCGTCGCCGGGATAACGATCCAGACCGTCGCCGCCGGACACCAGCGGCGGATAGGGTGCAGGCAGGGTCATGCGTCAGCCCTCATATCGGCGGCGCGGGCGTGGGCTTCCAGACCTTCCAGCCGGGCCAGACGGGCGGCGATGGGCGCCAGTTGGCGGGCGCCCGCTGCATCGACCAACTGCACCGACATGGTGGTCATGAAGCTGGAGGTGGTCACCCCGCCCAGCGTCTTTGCGCCTCCGTCGGTCGGCAGGACGTGGCTGGGGCCGGCGGCGTAGTCGCCCAGCGTCTCGGCGGCGAAACGGCCGACGAAGATCGCGCCTGCGGCATTGATAGAATCCACCAGTTCCTCGGCCTCCTCGACCTGAATGGACAGGTGTTCGGGGCCGTACAGGTTGGCCACCTCGGCGGCGGCGTCCAGATCACGCACCAGAATGGCGCGGGCCTCGTTCAGCGATGCGCGGGCGATGGCTTCGCGCGGCAGGGTCGCGACCTGAACCTCAACCTCGGACAGGATGTAGTCGATGGTGGCGCGGCTGGTGGAGACCAGCAGGACCTGCGCATCGGCGTCGTGCTCGGCCTGGCTCAGCAGGTCCGCGGCGGCGATCTCGGGGGCGGCGTCCCGGTCGACGATGACCATCAACTCGGACGGACCTGCGGGCATGTCGACGGTTGGACCACCCGGCAGGGCGGATGCTTGTTTCTTGGCCTCGGCGACGTAGGCGTTGCCGGGCCCGAACAGCTTGTCACAGGCGGGGATGACCCCGTCTTCCAGTTCGACGCCGAAGGTCAGGGCGGCGATGGCCTGCGCTCCGCCCATCAGCCAGATGGCGTCCAGACCGGCCTCTGCGGCGGCCAGGATCATGGCGGGGTGAACGCCGCCGTCCTTGTTCGGCGGCGTGACGGCGATCCGTTCGCGCACGCCTGCGACCTGTGCCGGGATGGCTAGCATCAGCAGGGATGAAAACAGGGGCGCCGTGCCGCCGGGAATATAGAGGCCTGCCGAGGCGATGGGGCGCCACGCCAGTTTCGACCGCACGCCGGGCGTGGTCTCGACATAGGGTGTGTCTTCGGGCCGGGTCGACTGATGGAAGACACGGATGTTGTCGGCGGCGAAGCGCAGGGCGCGGGTGTCGGCAGGTGGCAGGGCGTTGCGCGCCTCGGCGATGGCGCCCGGCGTGATGGCGATGCGGCGGGGCGGCGCCTTGTCCAGCTTCAGGCACCATTCGGTCACGGCTGCACCGCCGCGCTCACGCACGTCGTTCAGGATGGTGCGGACCACCTCGGTCACGTCGCCCGCGGTGCGTTGGGCCGGGCGGGCCAAGGCAGCCTTCTTGCCTGCGGCGTCCAGCGACGACCAGTCGATGCGTTTGAATGCAGTTTCGGTCATCACATCATCTTCTCGATGGGCAGGACCAGAATGGCCGAGGCGCCTGCGGCCTTCAGCTTCTCCAGCGTCTCCCAGAAGACGGCTTCCTGACACACGGCGTGGACGGCGACGGCATCGTCGCGACCCATCAGGGGCATGACGGTCGGCGAACCGGCGCCGGGCAGGATGGCGGTGATCTGATCCAGCGAGGCGCGCGGCGCGTTCAGCATGACGTATTTGGCGCCTTGCGAGGACACCACGCCGGACATGCGCTCGATGATGCTGTCCAGCAGGTGTTGCAGGCCCGGCTCGGGCGCGACGGGGGATTGGATCAGGACCGCCTGGCTTTCCAGAACCGTATCCTTGGCGCCCAGGCCGTTGGCCTCCAGCGTCGCGCCGGTCGAAACCAGATCGCAGATGGCGGCGGCTAGCTTCAGGCGCGGTGCGACCTCGACGGCGCCGCGCATGACGACGATCTCGGCCTTGACGCCCCGCTCATCGAGATATTTGCGCAGGATTTTGGGATAGGACGTGGCGATCCGCAGACCGTCTAGCGAGGCCGGACCTTCATAGGCCAGCGTCGGCGGCGTCGCGATCTTCAGCGTGCAGCGGCCAAAGCCCAGAGGCATGACGATGGAGGCGTTTGCGCCGCCGTTCTTGCCTTCCTCCAGCACATTCTCGCCGACGATGCCCAGATCGCAGACGCCGTCCGCCACGAAGGTGGGGATGTCGTCGTCGCGCACGCGCAGCAGGTCGATGGGGTAGTTCTCAACCCGGTACAGCAGGTCGTTGTGACCCTTGACCCATTTCAGGCCCGCGTCGCGGATCAGATCAAGGCTGCGGTCGGCCAGACGGCCGGATTTCTGGACGGCGATGCGGAGCCGACCCTGGACAGTGCTCATGTTCGGATACTCAGGCTTTCAGCCGGTCCAGGGCGATGCGGTATCCCTGATGCGGCATGTCTTTCAGATAACGGGCGACGCGGACGACGGTGGTGGGGCTGGCATGGGCCTCAGCCGCGATCTCGCGATAGGATTTGCCCCCGGCGTCCAGCAGGCGCGCAACCTCCCACCGCTCGGCGAAGGCGCGCAGTTCGGTGGGCGTGCAGAGGTCGGCCAGAAAGGCGTCGATCTCCTCACGCGTCTGCATCGACAGCAGGGCGTCATAAAGGGCTGCGCGGGCGGGCGGGGTCGTCATGCGCGTTCCACTATGCTGTAACAGTGGAACGGTCAAGGGGGGTAGTGGCGAATGGTGAGTGATGAGTGGCGAGCAAGTCTCGGTATCTGTCTTGTACTCGCCACTCGCCACCCGCCACCCGTCACTCTACATCACCCCCATGACCAAGATTCTGATCATCGGCGCGGGACACGCGGGCGGTTCCGTCGCGGCCTTTCTTCGGCAGTACGGCCATGAAGGGCCGATCGTGCTGGCGGGGGAGGAGGATGCGCCGCCGTATCAGCGTCCGCCGTTGTCAAAGGCGTGGCTGAAGGGTGAGGCTGATCTGGAGGCCCTGCTGCTGCGCCCTCTCAGCTTCTATTCTGAGCAGAACATCGACTTCCGTCCCTCGACCGTCGCCGTGTCGGTGGACCCGGTGGCCAAGACCGTCGCCTTCCATGACGGGTCGTCGGAAACCTATGACGTGCTGGTGCTGGCGACAGGCTCGACGGCGCGCAAACTGCCGATCCCCGGCGGCGATCATCCCGACCTTCTGGAGCTTCGCACCCTGAAGGACGCCGAGCGTCTGAAGGCTGTGCTGGGTCCGGGCAAGCGTCTGGCGGTGGTCGGCGGCGGCTATGTGGGGCTGGAGGCGGCGGCGTCTGCCCGCGCTCTGGGCGCAGAGGCCGTTGTCATCGAGCGTGCGCCGCGCGTTCTGGCGCGGGTGGCGTCGGAGACCCTGTCGGCCTTCTTCACGGCCCAGCACCGCGCGCACGGCGTGGAGATCATGACGGATGCAGAGGTCACCGCCATCGCCCATGACGGGGTGACGCTGGCCGATGGATCGGTGGTCAGGGCGGATGCGGTTCTGGTCGGCGTCGGCGCCCTGGCCAATGACAGTCTGGCGCGATCAGCCGGTCTGCGCTGCGACGACGGGGTGGAGGTCGATGATCAGGCGCGCACCAGCGACCCGGCTATCTTTGCGGTCGGCGACATGACGCGCCGTCCGATCCCGGTTCACGGCGGCGTGCATCACCGTCTTGAAAGCGTGCCCAATGCGCTGGAGCAGGCCAAGCAGGCCGCGTCCGCCATCGTCGGCCGCGCCGGACCCTCGCCCGAAGTGCCGTGGTTCTGGTCCGACCAGTATGATTTCAAGCTGCAGATCGCAGGCGTGCCGTTCGATGCGGACCGTCAGATCGTGCGCGGCGACCCGTCCGCCGCCGGTTTCGCTGTCTTCCATCTGGCGGGTGACAAAATCGTGTCTGTCGAGGCCGTCAACGCCGCGCCCGAGTTCATGGCGGGCAAGCAACTGATCGGCAAGGCCACGCCGGTTGATGTTGAAAAACTGTCCGATCCCGCCGTTTCCATGAAGGCCGTCGCCCTCTGACGGTGATGTGATTTAGAAAAGCTTCGTTGCGTCGCAACATTTCTGTTGCGCAAACGCTCGCGTCCTGAACAGACTGTGACTTCCACACGGCGGGGGCGGATGACGAAGGCTTTCGACGAAATGAATGGCGGCGGATCAGGGTCGATCCGCGACAGCTATAAGACTTTGGCGGCGTGGCTACAGAATGCGCCGCCCGATTTGCTGCAAGCGCGCTCGCGTCAGGCAGAACTGTTCTTCCGCCGCATGGGTGTGACCTTCGCCGTCTATGGTGATGAAGAGTCCAACGAGCGGCTGATCCCGTTCGATGTCGTGCCGCGCATCATCGGCGCTGACGAATGGTCGGGGCTGGAGGCGGGGCTCAAGCAACGTGTCTCTGTCATCAATGCGTTTCTGAAGGACATCTATGGTCCGCAGGAATGCATCAAGGCGGGCATCGTCCCCGCCGATCTGATCCTGACCAACCCGCATTATCGACCCGAGATGCAGGGTCGCCGTCCGCCGGGCGATGTCTGGTGCCATATCGCGGGCGTCGATCTGGTCCGCACGGGCGAGGACGGCTTCTATGTGCTGGAGGACAATGTCCGCACGCCGTCGGGTGTCTCCTACATGCTGGAGAACCGCGAGATGATGATGCGGCTGTTCCCCGACCTTTTCGCGGAACACAGCGTGCGCCCGGTCGAAATCTACACCGACATGCTGCTGCGTTCGCTGCAGGCGTCGGCGCCGGACGGGGCGGGCGAAGACCCCACCATCGTCGTCCTGACGCCGGGTCCGTTCAACTCGGCCTATTACGAGCACAGTTTCCTGGCCGACAAGCTGGGCGTCGAACTGGTCGAGGGCGGGGATCTGTTCGTCAATGACGACACCGTGTTCATGCGCACGACCGAAGGCCCTAAACGCGTCGATGTCATCTATCGCCGCATCGACGATGACTTCATCGACCCCCTGACCTTCATGCCCAACTCGGCAGTCGGAGTGCCGGGGCTGATGTCGGCCTATCACGCCGGACGCGTCACCCTGGCCAATGCGGTCGGCACCGGCGTCGCCGACGACAAGGCCGTCTATACCTATATGCCCGAGATCATACGCTTCTTCACCGGAGAGGACGCCATCCTTCAGAACGTGCCGACGTGGCGATGCCGCGAGCCGGATGCGCTGAAAGAGGTGCTGGGCAAGCTGGATCAACTGGTGGTCAAGGAAGTTGGCGGATCGGGCGGATACGGGATGCTGGTCGGACCGGCCTCGACCAAGGCCGAGATCGAGGCCTTCCGCGCCAAGCTGATCGCTGATCCCGACGACTTCATCGCACAGCCGACGCTGAGCCTGTCGACCGCCCCGACGCTGGCGGGTGGCGAACTGTCGCCTCGCCACGTCGATCTGCGCCCCTTCGTCCTGTCCAGCCCGGCAGGGGTGCGTGTGGCGCCCGGCGGCCTGACGCGGGTGGCGCTGAAAGAAGGCTCTCTGGTGGTGAACTCCAGCCAGGGCGGCGGAACCAAGGACACCTGGGTGCTGGACAACTAGATGCTCTCACGCACAGCAGACAGCCTGTACTGGACCGGCCGCTACATGGAGCGGGCGGACTTCCTTGCGCGGATTCTGGAGGCGGCGATCCGTCTGGCCGCGCTGCCGGCCAAGGATCAGGCCACCGTCACCGCCTGGGCCGGGGCCATCGCCTCGTCGGGGGTGAAGGGCGCCTTCGACGCCTCTGGCCGCACGCCGTCCGAGAAATCGGTGCGCGAATATCTGGCGTTCGGCGCCGACAACTCGACCTCGATCAAGGCCTGCATCACCCGCGCGCGGACCAATGCGCGCTCGGTCCGCACCGCCCTGACCATCGAGCTGTGGGAGGCGATCAACGGCGCCTGGAATGGTCTGAACGAACTGGGCGAGCCGACCAAGCGGGATGATTTCACCAGCTACCTCGACTTTGTCAAATCGACGTCACTGGCGGTCGAGGGCGCCTCGTCGCGGACCATGCTGAGGAATGACGCCTACTGGTTCCTGCGTCTGGGCATGGCGATCGAGCGGGCTGACAACACCGCGCGCCTGCTGGACGTGAAATACCACCTGCTGCTCCCGCCCGGCGAACGGGTGGGCGGTCAGTTGGACTATTTCCAGTGGACGACCCTGCTGCGCGAGGTCTCGGCCCTGACGGCCTATCGCTGGGTTTACCGGGAAAGCGTGCGGCCCTGGCTGGTCGCCGACCTGCTGGTCCTGAACCGTCAGATGCCGCGTTCTCTGGCCTCGTGTCAGGGGATGATCGTCAGTTATCTGGAAAAGCTGGCGGTGGATTACAACCGCCGCGGCCCGGCCCAGCGGCTGGCGTCCAACCGCCTGACCCAGTTCAACGAGGCCAGGATCGAGGACATATTCCAGTCCGGCCTGCACGAATATATTCAGAACTTCCTGAACGAGAACAACGCCCTGGCGGGCGCCATCCACGAACAGTATCTGGTCTGACAATGCGGATAAGGATTGATCACTCCACCCGCTATGGCTACGCCCGCCCGGCGCGGTTCATCGTCCAGATGCTGCGTCTGACGCCGCGCTCGTGCGAGGGCCAGCAGGTGCGCGACTGGCGCATCGAGACCGACGTGGACGCCCGTCTGCGCCGCAGCGAGGACGCCTTCGGCAACATCGTCCACAGCCTCTACACCGAGCGCCCGACAGACGCCCTGACCATCCGCGTCACGGGCGAGGTTTCGACGACGGACACCGGCGGCGTGGTTCAGGGCCGGTCCGAACGATTGTCGCCGATTGTCTTCCTGCGCGACACGCCGCTGACCCGTGCGGACGCCGCCATCCTCGATTTCGCGCAGGCCATAGGCGCGGGCGACCCGCTGGACCGGATGCACCGCCTGATGGGCGCCCTGCACAAGGATGTGGCGTTCGAGGTCGGCTCCACCTCCGCCGCCCACACTGCCGCCGAGGCCTTCGCCCAGAGGCGCGGCGTCTGTCAGGACCACGCCCAGATCTTCATTTCGGCGGCGCGCAAGCTGGGCGTCCCGGCGCGTTATGTCTCGGGCCATCTGAACCGATCCGATGGCCAGCACGATCAGGACGCCGCCCACGCCTGGGCCGAGGCCTGGATCGAAGGTCTGGGCTGGGTCGGGTTCGATCCGGCCAATGGCATCTGCCCGACCGAGAACTATGTGCGGGTCGCCGTGGGGCTGGACGCGCTGGGGGCGACGCCGATCCGGGGAACCAGCTACGGCGGCGGCCAGGAAAGTCTGACGGTCGCGCTTCATGTGCGGCCTGTGCAACAGACCCAGCAGCAACTGCAGTCCAGAGGCTGGGATTAAATGGGCAAGTCGGACGAATCTGTTAGCGTCTTCAGATTCGCGTCGCGTGGAGAAGTTAGAGCGAAGTGACCTATTGCGTGGGCATGTTGGTGGACGAGGGCTTGGCGATGATCGCCGACACCCGGACCAACGCGGGCGTGGACAACATCTCGTCCTACCGAAAACTTCACATCTACAAGACGCCGGGCGAGCGTATTCTGGCGGTGGCGACGGCGGGCAATCTGTCGGTGACACAGACGGCTCTGGCCATGGTGGCGGAAGGCGTGAAACTGCCTGACGCCAATGCGCCCGAGACGCTGGACACTGCACCGACCCTGTTCCGCGCCGCTCAGATTCTGGGTCACGCCCTGGCGACGGTGCGGGCCACGATCAACACCCCGCCTTCGCCCAGCGCCGATGCGTTGAACGTCAACGCCTCCATGCTGCTGGGCGGCCAGATCGGCGACGGCAAGATGGGGCTGTACCTGATCTATGGGCAGGGTAATTTCATCGAATGCGGCCCCGACACGCCCTTCCTGCAGATTGGTGAGCTGAAGTACGGCAAGCCGATTCTGGACCGCGCCCTGCATAATTCCACCACCCTGTCCGAGGCGGTGAAGATCGGGCTGATCTCGTTCGACTCGACTATCCGCTCCAATCTGGCCGTGGGCGCGCCGCTGGACCTGATCGTCATTCCGCGCGGCAAGCTGTCGGGGATGGAGCGCCGCATCGACGCCGAAGACCCCTATTTCCGCGACCTGGGCCGTCGCTGGTCCGAAGCCCTGGCGTCTGCACACAAGGCCATGCCCGATCCGACCTGGCTGGATCTGGATGAGGAGCCTGCCCTGAGTTCGATGGCGATTGCGACCTAACTAAGACTGCGAGGTGTTCGCAATTTTCCTTGTGCGACATATTGAAGCGATCTATTGCGACCGCATCGCAAAATCAGACCAAAAGGTCGCAGCAATATGTCCGACTCTCGCGCATCGTCTCTCCGCGCACTTCTTTTCGCCTCCAGCGCCGCTGGAATGCTGGTCGCCGCCCCGGCCGTAGCCGCCGAGGCCGCGCCTGTCGCTGAGCAGCAACAACAGCAGCCCGCCAACCTAGGCACCGTCGACGTCAACGGCCATGTGCAGCGCCGTGAGCCGCAAGGCACGAAATATGTCGCGCCGCTGGTGGATACGCCGCGCGCCGTCACCGTCATTCCGCAGCAGGTCATCGAACAGATCGGCGCGACCTCGCTGCAGGACCTGCTGCGCACCTCGCCCGGCATCACCTTCGGCGCAGGCGAGGGCGGTCAGCCGCTGGCCGACCGTCCGTTCATCCGGGGCCAGGCCTCGGGCAACAACATCTTCGTCGACGGCATCCGCGACACGGGCGGCCAGCAGCGTGAAGTCTTCAACCTGGAGCAGGTCGAGGTCATCAAGGGGCCTGACTCGGTCTATTCGGGTCGGGGTTCGGGCGGCGGCTCGATCAACCTGTCGTCCAAGTCGCCCAAGCTGACGGACTTCACTAATGTCTCGCTGGGCGGGGGCACGGACTCCTATTGGCGCGGCACCATCGATCAGAACTGGCGTATCGGCGAGACCGCCGGTTTCCGCATCAACGTCCTGTCGGCGTCGGGCGATGTCGCGGGCCGCAACGCCGTCGATTACGACAAGTTCGGCGTCGCCGCCGCTCTGGGCGTCGGCCTGGGCACGGATACGACCGCGACCCTCAGCTTCAACTATCTCGACAGCAACCAGATGCCTGACTACGGCATCCCGCTCTACACCAAGCGCGGCGGGGCCACGGCTCCGCGTGAGAACGCCCAGGGCGTTCTGGATGTGCCCTATGACACCTTCTATGGCCTGACGGCGCGCGACTACCTGAACAACACGGTCAAGAGCGCGACCCTGAAGCTGGAGCATCGCTTCTCGCCGAACTTGGCGATCCGCAACACCACCCGCTACTCCGAGACGCTGAACGACTATGTCGTGACCAACCCCGGCGATGGCGGCAATGCGGTTCTGGTCAACGGCGTCTGGTGGATGAAGCGCGGGCTGAAGTCGCGCTGGAACCCGGTCGACACGACGGCGAATGTCACCGAACTGTTCGGCACCTTCAATACGGGCTCCATCAAGCACAGCTTCGACGTGGGCGCCGAGTTCACGCACGAGATCAACAAGAACGCATCGTGGACCGTCACGACCACTTCGGGTTCGAGCTGCCCGACGCAGTTGCAGACGGGCGTGCCCTATGACTGCACCCTGCTTTACAATCCCAACCCCAGCGACCCGTGGACCGGGACCAAGCTTCTGGGCGCGGTGACCAAGAATTCGACCACGACCAAGTCGGCCTATGCCTTCGACTCGATCGAACTGGCCAGCCAGTGGCTGTTGAACCTAGGCGTCCGCTGGGACGAATACGCCGTCAACGGCGTCGATTCGACGGGCAAGCCGGTCGCCAAGAACTCGTGGGACTTCGTCAACTATCAGGTCGGTCTGGTTTACAAGCCGACATCGAACACCAGCGTCTATGCATCGTGGGCAACGTCTTCGACGCCGCCGACCATCAGTGCGGGCGATCAGAACAACAGCGGCGGCAATGGAACCGGCAACCTGTTGAGCGAAGTTCTGGATCCAGAAGACACCACCAGCTACGAGATCGGCGCCAAGGCCAGCCTGTTCCGTGATCAACTGCAACTGAGCGTCGCCGCCTTCGACCTGACGCGTAAGAACGCCCAGATATTGGTTGATGTCGGCAAATATGAGCAGGCCGGTGAAGTCGAAGTCAAAGGCATTGAGCTTGGCGTGTCCGGCAACATCACGCCCCAGTGGCAGGTGTTCGGCGGCTACACCTATCAGACGTCGGAACTGGTTCGCGGCGCCTATAACAGTCCAAACCTGGGCGACAGTCTCGCCAACACGCCCGAGCATAACGTGAGCCTGTTCTCGACCTACAAGGTCACCTCGCGCTTCACGGCGGGCGGCGGCGTCTATTATGTGTCGCGCTCTAACGGCGGGAACCAGGGTGGAGCAGGCGGCGGCGCCAACGGCGTCTATGCTCCGGCCTATACTCGCGTTGACGCCTTCGCTTCCTATGACCTGACGGATCGCGCCACTCTGCAGCTGAATGTGCAGAATGTGGGCGATGAGCGTTACATCATCCGCACCAACGGCGTTCACCATGCCGATCCGGCTCCGGGCCGTTCGGCGACCCTGGCGCTGAACCTGCGCTTCTAAAGGCCTGATCCCCGGCCTATTCTGGACGGCCCCGTGTTCCCCGCGGGGCCGTCTTCTTTTTGAGCGAGGCCCGACGTGCTGCTCCAGATTCCCGAAGTCTTCTCCAAGGCCGAAGTGAAGGCGCTGCGTGAGCGGCTGGATGCAGGCCCGTGGGCGGACGGCAACATGACCTCGGGCCATCAGTCGGCGACGGCCAAGCGCAACCGGCAACTGCCCGAGGATTCCGATGTTGCGCGTGAGGTTTCAGCCCTGATCGTTCAGGCGCTGAACGCCAATCCGATGTTTGTGGCCGCCGCCCTGCCGCACACCATCTTCCCCCCTCTGTTCAACCGCTATGAGGGCGGGGGCGAGTTCGGGCTGCATGTCGACAACGCCATCCGCCAGTCGCGCGACGGCGGGGGGTTACGCATCCGCAGCGACCTGTCGGCGACCCTGTTCCTGTCCGAGCCCGACGATTACGACGGCGGCGAACTGATCATCGAGGAGATGTACGGTTCACAGTCGATCAAGCTGCCTGCTGGGGACATGGTCCTCTATCCGTCCAAGAGCCTGCACCGGGTCACGCCGGTGACGCGAGGGGCGCGGGTGTCGTCCTTCATGTGGCTGCAGAGTCTGGTGCGTGACGACGGCGACCGCGAGATGCTGTTCCGTCTCGACATCGCGACCCAGCGGGTGGCGGTCGAGAAGGGGCCGAAGGATCAGGCCGTGATCGAACTGACCGGCGTCTATCACAACCTGCTGCGGCGCTGGACCGAGGTGTGATCCTGGGGTCACCCCAAGCTTTTTACGCGCGATGCGGTGAACCGTCTGTGGGTCTGACCTATTGTAACGCTTGATGTTGCAAGAACTCCCGCCTCCTCCGCCCGCCCAGTTGTCTGAAGTCGTGGTCACGGCGGCGCGCCTGCCGCCTGCCGCCGCCGCCGCCGCATTTTCGGTGGTGCGGCTGGATCAGGCGGTGCTGGCGCGCTCGACGCGGTTGGATGAGGCCTTGCGGTCCGTGCCGGCGGTGTCCCTGTTCCGGCGCACCAGCAGTTTGGCGGCCAATCCGACGACGCAGGGGATTTCGCTGCGGGCCATCGCGCCGTCGGGGGCGGGGCGGACGCTGGTGACGCTGGAAGGCGTGCCGTTGAATGATCCGTTCGGCGGCTGGGTGATCTGGTCGCAGGCCGCGCCGGAGATGCTGGAGCGGGTGGACATCGTGCGCGGCGCCGGGGCCGGGCCCTATGGCGCGGGCGCCCTGACCGGGACGATCGCGCTGAGCGAACGGGATCGGGGCGGGGTGCTGGACGCCTCGGTCATCGAGCGGGGCGGGGCGCGGATCGCGGGTTCCGGCTCGACCCTGCTGGGGCCGGTCGGGTTGACCCTGTCGGGCCTGTATGAGACCAGCAACGGCTATACCCCCGTGCGCGGATCGGCGGCGGGGGCGGCGGACACGCCGCTGG
>NZ_JABAZW010000047.1:0-797 GCF_018608325.1 Brevundimonas sp.
GACATCACCTGCCGCATCAGGGCGACATTGGCGGGATCAGCCTCGACATAGAGGATGACGGCCTTGGCCGGCACATTCACGGGCGCAGGGATGACGGCAGGCAGCCGCAGGGTGAAGGTGGTTCCGGCGTCCTTGCGTCGTGCGGCGAAGATGCGGCCCTGCATGGCCTCGGCCAACCGTTGGGCCGCCGCCATGCCCAGGCTGGCGCCAGAGGGGGCGTTCCGCTCCACGCCGTTGAACGGCTGGAAAAGGGTCTCCATACGGTCGGACGAGGCCTCGAACCCCGTGTCGTGCACCAGGGCGACGACCTCGTCATATGAGCGTTGGATTTCGGTGCGGACCACCCCGCCCGGCTGGGTGTGGCGAATCGCATCCGCGATCAGGCGGCGCAGGATCTGGCGCACCCGGACGGGATCGGCGATGACGCCCAGACCCGCCGCGGCAGGCGGACAGTCCAGGGTGACGTGGGCTTTTTCAGCGTCCACGCCCAGGGCGTCGCAGACCTGACGCAAGGCCAGACGCAGATCAACCCGCTGCAGGGATAGGGTCAGGTTCGGCGCCTGGACAGCGGCGAAATCGACCAGTTCATCCGCCAGCGCGGTCAGGACCGCAGACGCCGCCTCGATCCGGTCCACGGCGTCACTCTCCCTGCGGCTGAGAGGATCGGCGAAGTTCAGACGTAAAAGTTGTGAATAGCCGCTGATGACATTCAACGGCTGACGCAATTCGCGCCCCAGCCCCATCATGAACTCGGCCTTGGCCCGGTCAGCGGCCGCGATGCGGTCCTGCTGGGCGTC
>NZ_JABAZW010000047.1:821-26997 GCF_018608325.1 Brevundimonas sp.
GAAGAAATGGCACATCTTTTCAATCGCAATGTCCTGCTGGGCGTCAGCGGCGGCGAGAGCCCGCGTCAGCGCCAGGGTGCGTTCGGCGACGCGGGCTTCCAGGTCTTCGTTGACGCGTCGCAGCTTTTCCGCCGCGCCACGCGCCTTGAGCCAAAGTCGTATTCCAGCCAGCCCACCCGACAGGGCCATGACCAGAATGAGCAGGATGATTTCCATGACGCCCTCCAGACATGCAAACTTTGCATGCCTGGGTTGCCATCAGGTAAATATACTCGTTTTAGTTGCGATCAGTCTTCGCTATCGACGGCGGCCTCGGCCTTGCGGCGAGGGGCGCGACGACGGGGAGCGGCTTCGGCTTCAACCTCGGTCGGCACAGCCGAACGGGTCAGGAAGCCCGGCAGAGCAGCGGGCGCGTCATCGCTCGCTTCGGCGGCGGCCGCAGCGGCCGGGCGACGGCCACGGCGCGGGCGCTCGGCAACCTCAGGCGCCGGAGCAGCCTCAGGCGCCGCCTCCGCAACGATTTCGACCGCAGGGGTCTGAGCCTGTTCGGCGGATTCAGCCGCGATGTCTGCGGACTGGCCTTCAGCCTGGTCTTCGCCCGCACCTTCGCCCTGGCCGTCGAAGCGATTGTTGCGCTCCTGGCGACGGCGCTCCCAGCGCTCGCGGCGGGTTTCGCGGCGTCCGCCGTTCTCGCCCTCGGCGCGCGGCTCACGATCATCGCCGCCTTCACGGGCCTGATCGCGGTCGCCGCTTTGCTGGTCACGGTCACGATCCCGATCGCGGGACTGATACTGATCGCGATCACGGTCGCGGTTCTGATCCCGATTCTGGTCGCGGTCACGCGGTTGATCACGGTCGCGGTCGCGATAGGAATCGCGCGGTTGATCGCGTTGTTCGGCGCGGACGGCGGCTTCCTGAGCGGCGCGGTCCGCGGCCTGCTGGGCGGCCAGGAAGGCGGCGGCCTGTGCGCCGGATTCGTCTTCGAAATCGATGTCGAAGCCCTGGTTCGACAGTTCGCGCGCGGCGATGTCCGAGAAGGACCGCTGCGGCTGAAGCGCGCGCAGGACGCGGTAATAGTGTTCGGCGTGCTGCTGGTAGTTTTCAGCCAGAACCCGGTCGCCGGACGACGAGGCGTCGCGGGCCAGTTGCTGATACCGCTCATAGACGGTCTGGGCGTTGCCCCGGACCTTGATGTTTTCGGGGCCTTGCGAGTCCCACGAACGATTCGGATTGGCGTTGTTGGCGTTATTCGCGCCCGCCTTGTTCCGATTGCGTCCGCGTTGACGCTTCATGCCCTTGAAATCTCTCATGCCCGCTAACCGTGTGCAGGGGCGGAGCCGCGCCAATCTGGCCGAGTCCGTCCGTTTCGTGGTTCCGTTTCGCTCGGGGCCTATCCCCGATTGTCGATCTGTCGGAATGCCTAGTCGCCCGCATGGTGCGCCGGTCCTTTTGGGACAGACCGTCATGGCCGGCTCAAGCCGCGAACAGCCGGGTATGCGCCCGGAAAGCTGCGATTGAGTTGGGAGACAGGAAGTGACTTAACCTGTGCGACCGTCCTTTCCAAGCGGTTTTCGCAAGCCTGTCGCATCACAAGCCAACTGCGGCGCTTTGCCGTGGCCCCCGCCTTGGGCTAGGCAGTCGCTTCAAGAGGTTTACGAGGCTTTTCATGCGCGTTCTGGTTCTGGGCGGCGACGGTTTCTGCGGCTGGCCCACGGCGCTGCATCTGTCGGCCAGCGGGTGGGACGTCACCGTGGTCGACAATCTGAGCCGACGGAACATCGACAACGAACTGGAAATCCAGTCCCTGACCCCGATCCGCACCATGGGTGAGCGGATCAAGGCGTGGAAGGAAATCTCGGGCCGCGAGATACGTTTCGTCAATCTGACCCTGGGCCAAGAGTTCGAACGGCTGGTCGCCCTGATCCGCGATCTGGCGCCCGACAGCGTGGTGCATTTCGCCGAACAGCGCGCCGCCCCCTATTCGATGAAGTCGGCGCGGCACAAGCTCTACACCGTCGACAACAACATCAACGCCACCCACCACCTGCTGGCCGCCATCGTCGAGAGCGGGCTGGACGTGCATCTGGCGCACCTGGGGACCATGGGCGTCTATGGTTACGGCACGGCGGGCCTGCGCATCCCAGAGGGCTATCTGAAGGTCACGGTCGACACCGACAACGGCCCGTCCGAACAGGAAATCCTGTTCCCGCCCAATCCGGGCAGCATCTATCATATGACCAAGACGCAGGACGCCCTGCTGTTCCAGTTCTATGCGCGCAACGATTCCTTGCGGATCACTGACCTGCATCAGGGCATCGTCTGGGGCGCCCAGACCGCCGAGACGCGGCTGGACGAGCGGCTGATCAACCGCTTCGACTATGACGGCGACTACGGCACGGTTCTGAACCGCTTCCTGATGCAGGCGGCTGTCGGCTATCCGCTGACGGTGCATGGCACGGGCGGCCAGACGCGGGCCTTCATCCATATTCAGGACACGGTGCGCTGCGTCGAACTGGCGCTGAAGAACCCGCCCAAGCGCGGCGAGCGGGTCAAGATCCTGAACCAGATGACCGAAAGCCGCCGCGTGCGCGATCTGGCCCGGATGGTCGCGGACATGACCGGCGCCGAAGTCCGCAACCTGCCCAATCCGCGTCAGGAAGCCGATGAGAACGAACTGGTTGTGGCCAACGACCAGTTCCGCAAACTGGGCCTGAAGCCGATCACCCTGGCCGAAGGGCTGATGCAGGATGTGACCGAGATCGCCCGCCGCTATGCCGCCCGGGCCGATCTGTCGCGCGTGCCGTGCGTCTCAGCCTGGAATCAATGCCGGGCCGAGGCGCTGGAGACGCCGACGCAGACCGTTGAACCGTCCCGCCCGGCGCCTCTGAGGGCCTGAAGTCCTATTGCGCGTCGAACACGAAGCTCAGGGTCCGATCTTCGGCCGTGGTTTCGGCCCAGGGACGCTTGTAGACCAGCGTCAGGGATGCAGGCCCCTTGCCGCGCGGCGTGATGCGGATGACCGCCGTTCCGGGCACGCCGACCATAGGGGCGCCAGATGACGGAGCCTGTTCGATCGCGAACGGCTCATCCACACGCAGGTTATGGGTCTCCACGACCTGCCAGCCGTAACCGGTGCTGGGATTGCTCTCCAGCCGCAGGGTCGAGGTCGCGCCCACTGGCATCGTAGCCGGCTTCTTCGGCGGCATGGGCGGCTGCGCCTCCCGAAAGGGCGATAACGACGGCGGCGAGCAGCATTCTGTTGGTCATGATGAACCTGGATATGGCGAAGTGCGTTATCGCCAGCTTAGGATGAAAGGCGCCATCAAGGCCATCAGCCTTTCATCGTTCTACGAAAATCCCCCCGATCACTGCTTGAAGACCATTATGCCTGACGCCTCTCACTCCCCGTCTCTTCTGGTCTATGGCGGCGGCTATGTGGGACGGGCGACGGCGCTGGAGGCGATCCGGCGCGGCGGGCAGGCTGTGGCCACATCCCGCAGCCCCGAACGCCGACAGGCGCTGGAGGCCGAGGGGATCACCGCGATCGACCCGCACGACACACCGGCCCTGAAGGCGGCGCTGGAGGCGGCGACGGCGGTTCTGGTGACGGCGGCGCCCGACGCACAAGGTTGTCCGGGCCTGCGCGCCCTGGCGCCCCTGGCCGGCAACGCCTGGCCCGACTGGATCGGCTATGTCTCCTCGACCTCCGTCTATGGCGACCGTGCGGGCGGCTGGGTGTTCGAGAACGGCCCGCTGAACGCCGCCACTCTGGAAGGCGCGCGCCGTGTGCGGGTTGAACAGGACTGGTTGGATGGGGCGCGGGGCATGGGCCTGACCGTGCAGTTGTTCCGGCTGCCCGGTTTCTATGGCCCCGGCCGCAATGTGACCCAGCGGCTGCGCGACGGCACGGCCCGACTGGTGAAGAAGCCCGGCCAGATCTTCAACCGCATCCACATCGACGACATTGTCGCGGGCCTGTTCGCCTCGATGGAACGGCCCCGGCCCGGCGCAGTCTATAATCTGACGGACGACGAGCCCGCGCCCGCGGATGCGGTGATGCAGTGGGCCGCCGCGCGGATGGGCCTGCCGCGCCCGCCAGAGGTTGATCTGGACGACCCGGCGGTCACCGACGCCATGCGGCGCTTCTATCTGGATTCAAAACGCGTCTCGAACACCCGCGCCAAGGCGGAACTGGGCTGGCGTCCGAAATATCCGACCTATCGCGAGGGGCTGGCCGCCCTGCTGGACGCCCCTCCCCCGCTTCGGGTCGCTGCCGCTTAAAGCGGCAGCAGGTTGCGCTGGCGGCTGTAGCTCATGGTGCCGACATTGGCGCCCAGACGCAGGCCGACGCCGGTGCGGATGGGGGCCAGGACGATGCCGTCGGCCTTCTGGTAGTTCACGCCCAGACCAGCGACCAGATAGGCGGTGCCTTCCACGCCGGGATAGCGGCGATAGATCATGTCCGGGTGATAGAGGCCGTAAACCAGGGTGAAGACGCGGCTGGCGTTGCCGCCCCAGTCCCAGCCCACCGACGCGCCTTGCCAGAAGACTTCCTGCGAGGCCGACAGGTCCTTCATGTGCAGGGCGCCGCGGCCATAACGGGCGCCGACGACGAACGAGCCGGAGCCTTCTTCACCCGCGATATAGGCCGTCGGACGGTCGCCCTGATCGGCGAAGACGCGCTCAATCGCGCCGCCGACGATTTCCGCTGCGATGCCCAGTTCGCGCGAACCGGCCGAGACCAGTTCATCGAAGCTGTAGGAGGACGCGCGCTGGTCGGAGGCGATCGGATAGTTGGGATCGCGCGCCGGCGTGGAGGCGCAGGCGCCCAAGGACGAGGCGCCAGCGGCGGTGGCGATGCCCGAAAGGATCAGTTGGCGACGATGCATGAGGGGCGCTCCGAATAGACGCGAGAGAGGGCGCCCGACAGAACGCGGGCCTGATGCGACCCTCCTCGACCTTTACGGCAGCCTTGCGGCTTCAAGGTTAACCGGACCTTACGGCGGCCCCGAAACTCAGTGTTTGTCGGTCTTTGACGCCAACCAGTCCATCAGGGCCAGCAGGACGCCCGACACCACGAAGGTCAGGTGGATGATGACGCCCCACAGGGCCTCGGTCGTATTCAGCTCGTAGCCGGTCTTGCCGATGTTCATGAAGGTCTTGAGCAACTGGATGCCCGAGATCGCCACGATGGAGGCGATCAGCTTCATCTTCAGGCCCGAGAAGTCGACCGTGCCCATCCACGGCGGACGGTCCGTCTCGCCGTCCAGATCCAGCTTGGAGACGAAATTCTCATAGCCCGAGAACATGACGATCAGCAGCAGATTGCCCGCCAGCGACAGGTCCACCAGCGTCAGAACCGCCAGGATGGCGTCGTTGGACGACAACTCATGGCTCAGGCTCAGGGCCTTGGGCACATAATAGATCAGGTCCTTGACGAAGACCGCCAGCAGCATGACCAGCGCCAGCACCAGACCCGCATAGAAGGGGGCCATCAGCCAGCGCGAACGGAAGAGCAGCCGCTCGAAAGCGGTCTCGATACGCGGTTTCACGCTCATGTCAGGCCCGCAGCTTCCCGCCCTGTTTCTCGACTGCCGCCACGACCTTGGCCGTCAGGGCCTCGATCTCGGCTTCGGCCAGAGTGGCCTCGCGCGGCTGGATCACGACTTCCAGCGCGACCGACTTGAAGCCGTCGTCCACGCCCTTGCCGCGATAGATGTCGAACACCCGAACATCAACGATCAGGGCCTTGTCGGCGCCAGACGCCGCACGCACCAGATCACCGACCGGCTTGGCGTCCTCGACCACGAAGGCGAAGTCGCGGGTCAGGGGCATCAGGCTGCTGAGGTCGGCGGAGCCGCGCCCCTTGCCCGATTTGCCACGCGGTTCCGGCACGCTGTCCAGCACGATCTCAAAGGCCAGCATCGGGCCATCGGCGTCCAGCGCCTTCAGGATGCGCGGGTGCAGTTCGCCGAACTCGACCATCACATTCTTGGGGCCCAGTTGCAGGCGGGCCGAACGGCCGGGGTGCCACCAGTCGCGGTTCTGGCCCTGCGCCAGCTGCAACGAGGCGACCGGCGCGCCGATCTCCTCCAGCACGGCGATCAGGTCACCCTTCAGCGCAAACAGAGGCTCTTCGCCCGCACCGCCCCAGTGCCGGGCGGCGTGCGGGGCGACCAGACCAGCGATGACCGTGCGCTGATCCTTGGGACCATCGCCCAGATAGATCGGGCCGATCTCGAACAGGGCCGCATCGGCGAAACCGCGCGCGGCGTTGCGGGCGGCGGCCTGGATCAGGTTCGGCAGGGCCGAAGGGCGCATGCAGTCCAGATCGGCGGCGATGGGATTTTCCAGCACCAGACGATCATCGCCGCCGCCGAACAGGGCGGCCGTCGATTGCTTGGTGAAGGACCAGGTGACGGCCTCGGCATAACCCAGCGACGCCAGGGCGCGGCGGGCAGTACGTACGCGCGCCTGACGCGGGTTCAGCACTCCGCCAGCGGGCGCCGGAACGGGCGGCAGGGCCACGTCGGGCAGATTGTCGAAGCCTTCGATCCGGGCGACTTCCTCGACCAGATCGGCGCGGCCTTCGACGTCGCGACGCCACGACGGCGGGGTGACGGTCCACGGCTCGACCTGGCCTTCGCCGCCAGCGGTGACCAGGAAGCCGAGTTGCCCCAGGATGGTGCCGATACGGTCATCCGCCAGATCCATGCCCGTCAGGCGCTTCACATAGGCCGGATCAAAGGCGAAGGGTTCCGGGTTCGCAGGCGGCTCGCCCACGAAGACGATTTCTGACGGCTCGCCGCCGCACAGATCCAGGATCAGGCGGGTGGCCAGTTCCAGACCCGGCGTGACCGAGACGGGATCAACGCCACGCGCGAAACGGTACTGGGCGTCGGAATGGATGCCCAGCATCCGGCCCGTCTGGGCCGTGACGATGGGATCGAACCAGGCGCTTTCCAGGAAGACGTCGGTGGTGTCGTCATCGCAGCCGGTCGTTTCGCCGCCCATGACGCCGCCCAGACCGATGGCGCGCGCGCCGCCAGCATCCGCAACGACGCAGACCGACGGATCAGCCGCATAGGTCTTGCCGTCCAGGGCGACCAGATGTTCGGCCTCGTCCGCTGCACGACCGGCGCGCACGACAATCTCGGCGCCGTCCAGCTTGGCCACATCATAGACGTGCAGGGGCCGCGCGCGGTCGTAGGCGATCAGGTTGGTGACATCGACCAGACGGTTGATGGAGCGCAGGCCGATGGCGGTCAGGCGCTTCTGCAGCCATGCCGGCGACGGGCCGTTCTTGACGCCCCGGATCACGCGACCGGCGAAGACCGGGCACATTTCGGTCGCTTCCAGCCGCACCGAGATCGGTGACGGGAAGGCGCCCCGCACCACGGCGATGTCGAAATGCTTCAGCTTGCCCACGCTGGCGGCGGCCAGATCGCGGGCGATCCCGGCGACCCCCAGCCAGTCGGGACGGTTCGGCGTGACCTCGAAATCGATGACGGGTTCAGCGCCGAACAGGCCCGCGACCGGGGTGCCGACCGGAATCTCAGGCGGCAGTTCCTGAATGCCGTCGCTTTCGTCAGCCAACTCCAGTTCGGAGGCCGAGCACAGCATGCCGTTCGACACCACGCCGCGCACCGGCTTCTCGACCAGGGTCACGCCCAGACCCGGCACATAGGCGCCGATAGGGGCATAGATGGTGGTCAGGCTCGCACGCGCGTTCGGAGCGCCGCAGACGATCTCCTTCAGCCCATCGACCGTCTCGACCTGACAGACCTGCAGCCGGTCGGCGTTGGGGTGACGCTCGGCCGAAATGATCTTGGCCACGGTGAAGGGCGCCAGCTTGGCGGCGGGATCGAGAACCTCCTCGACCTCCAGCCCGGCCATGGTCATGGCCTCGGCGATCTGATGAACATCCGCCTCGGTCTCGAGGTGGTCCTTCAGCCAGGACAGGGTGAATTTCATAATCGTCTCAGGCTTTAGGCTTGTCGGTCAGGGCGCTGACCTGTTCGATGAACTCATCCGTGCCGGTGAAGCCGACGCCGTAGAATTCACAACCGATGAAATCGCAGTCGCGCATCGGGATGGTCCCGATGGCCTTGTCGCCAACAGGTTGCAGCAGCAGGTTTTTGATGTCGCCGCGGCTGTCGCCAAAATTGGTGTCGGTGAAGGTCACGCCGCTGGAGGCCAGCACGATGGCCGGTCCCTGGAAACGGCACCCGGTGAAGGTGCGCCCCTGTATCAGCCCCGCGCCCTGTGCAGACGCCGCCGCATAGAGTTCGTACAGGATGATGTCGACGTTCTCGAACCTTGCAGCGTTCAGGTCGGGCGCATCGGCCAGCGGCCGATTGATCGGCAGGATGGATTTCATGCCGACGGGCCCTGCTGACCCGCACGCGCCAGTTCCTCGGCAAACCCCGTCAGGAACTCCGGCGCGCCGGTCATGCCGACGAAGAAGAAGGAGCATCGACGGAAAATGCAGTCCTTAAAGGCGATGGCGCCAACCACTTTCTGCGCGCCCATCGGCGTCAGGAACATATTGCGGGGATCCCCCCCGGCGTTGCCCATATCGCAACCGTTGAACTCACACCCGCCGATAGGCAGGATCACGGCAGGTCCCTCCAACTGACAGTCGATGAAGGTTTTGCCTTCAATCACGGTCTTGCCCGCGTTCATCGTCTCCGCGATCAGCAAAGGCAGCCAGATCTGCGCCTTCTCGTACACGGGCCCAGCGCCGATACGCGGAAAGGTAAGGCCGTCTTGAATATCAGTCATGGGATCAGCTCAGTCCGCTTGCAGGGTTGGGCGCGGCGAACGCCGAGAAGCCGTAGTGCGACAGCCAGCGGGTGTCGGCGTCGAACATGGGGCGCAGGTCGGGCACGCCGTACTTCAGCATGGCCAGACGATCCACGCCCATGCCGAAGGCGAAGCCCTGGTATTCGTCAGGGTCGATGCCGCAGTTGCGCAGCACATTGGGATGCACCATTCCGCAGCCCAGAATCTCCAGCCAGTCGTCGCCGGTGTTGAACACCAGCTTGCCGCCTGAACGGTCGCAGCGGATGTCCATTTCCGCCGAGGGCTCGGTGAAGGGGAAGTGGTGCGGGCGGAAACGGGCCTGAACCTCATCAAGTTCAAAGAAGCGGGCGATGAAGGTCTGAAGCGTGGTCTTCAGGTGGCCCATGTTGATGTCGCGGTCGATCACCAGACCTTCGATCTGGTGGAACATCGGCGTGTGGGTGGCGTCCGAATCCTTACGGAAGGTGCGGCCCGGCGCGATGATGCGGATCGGCGGCTTCTGCGACATCATGGTGCGGACCTGCACCGGGCTGGTGTGGGTCCGCAGCACCTTGCGCTCGCCCGTTTCCGGGTCGGGCTTCAGGAAGAAGGTGTCGTGCATCTCCCGCGCCGGGTGTTTCGGCGGGAAGTTCAGGGCGGTGAAGTTGTGGAAGTCGTCCTCGATGTCCGGGCCTTCCGCGACGGCGAAGCCCATCTCGGCGAAGACGGCGATCATTTCGTCCATCACCTGCATGGTGGGGTGGACGCCGCCCTTGCGGCGCGGGCGCGCAGGCAGGGTCAGGTCGACACGTTCGGCCAGCAGCCGGGCGTCCAGCTCGGCAGCCTCCAGCTCAGCCTTCTTGGCGGCGATGGCCGACGAAACGCGGTCGCGCAGGCCGTTGATGATCGGCCCCTGTTCGCGACGTTCGTCAGGGCTCAGCGCGCCCATGCCCTTCAGCAGGCCGGAGACGGAGCCGGACTTGCCCAGGGCCGCGACCCGCACCTCTTCGAGGGCGGCGACGCTTTCAGCCGAGCCGATGGCGTTGATCAGTTCGAGTTCGAGTGTGGCGAGATCGGTCATTTGGGCCGTGCATTAGAGCATGATCGGTTCAGACGGAACCGCTTCACGGCGCCGACAGAGGTCTGAATCATGCACTCAACGAAAAACAGGGCCTGATTCACGGCCCGGACATGGGCGATTTCGTCACCAGACCGGGGCGTTTCAAGAGGTTGCGGCGTTGCGTTGGACGTCTTCCGCCGTGCCTTCATAGGCCGCCTTGATCCAGGCCGGCGGTTCCGGCTCCCAGCGGATGGGCCGCCCATCCGTCTGCGTCCAGCGATGCAGCCACGAAACGCCATTGGCCCGCACATAGGCGTCTGCATGGTCATAGACCGGGTCGGCCAGCGCCTCTTCCAGCGGTACAAACCCATAGCCGCGCGCCAGATAGTGGGCATGAATCTGCGGATACCAGGCCTGATTCAGACTGTTGGCGTGCAACAGCAACACCTGCGCCGGTTCACGCCCGCCGGTGATCTCAGCGCTGTAGGGCTCGAAAAAATCCAGCACGGCGGCCATGTGCGCCACATAGGCCTCGCCGATCCGTTGCATCAGGGCGGCGTCATTGACCGCCTCGGCCTTGCGATAGACGTCGGCGAACATCCAGTCGTTGTTGTCGATGGTGACCGGCGCGATCGTATAGCCGCGCTGGGCCAGACCGGCGGCGATGGCGTCGTGCTTCTCCGCAGTTTCGCCGGTGAACAGATAGGGATGGCGGAACCAGTGCAGCCACCCGCCCCGCGCCTCCAGCACCGCACGCGTGGTCGGCGCGCCCGCATCCACATCGGCCAGATAGGCCTCTGCCGTCGTGCGATGGATGTTGATGTGGTTGGCGGTGTGGTTGCCCAGATCAAGCCCCGCATCCAGCCACAGGTTCAACGCGGCAGGCAGGGTCGAGGCTCGGGTCGACTCACAGATCTTGCCCTCATTGACGAAGGCGACGCCGCGCGTGTCGAGCGGCCTGAGCATGTCGACAAAATTCTGCGTCAGTTCCAGCAGATAGGCCGGGTCGCACATGGCGTCCTCATCGGCCTGGAACGGCAGATCATCGAAGGTGACGGCGACGCGACGCTCCTGCGCCGCGACGGGCAGCGACAGGATGAGACTGGCGGCAAGACCGCAGATCAGGGCGCGCATCATGACGCCAGCCTAGCCGCCAAGCGCAACCGTGAATACCGCACCGCTTCAACAGATGTTCAGTCCGCCAACGGAACAACTGTCAAGAACACGCCTTGAAAGGTTCATAAACGGCAAAGCTTGCGTTAAATTTCAAGCGCTAAGCCCCTTTTACAGCAGGAGGGGCAGTATGCCGCTGATCGGTGATTTCGTGGACATGATCGCCCCGGTGGCCCCGTCCACGTCGGGCGCCGAGGTCTTCGAACGTTTTCAGACCGAGCCCAACACCCTGGCCCTGGCCGTGGTGGACGACAGCGGCCGTCCGCTGGGCGTCATCGAACGCAACGCCTTCACCCTGCGCATGGCGGCCGAGTTCGGACGCGCGCTTTACGCCCGCAAGCCGGCCGAAAGCCTGATGGACCGCAATGCGCCGGTCGCCGAAGCCGCCACCAGCGCCGAGGTCTTTTTCCAGGCCTATGACGCCGCCGAACTGGGCGCCCTGCTGGGCGGATTCATCGTGGTGTCGCAGGGACGCTATGTCGGGGTCGGCACGGCGCTTCAGGTCGTGCAGGCTGGAGCCGCGCTGCACCGCCAGCGCGCCGAGGCGATGAGCGATCTGGCCCGCGATCTGGCCATAGCCGAGGCCGAGGCCGTCGCCTCCAGCCGCGCCAAGTCCGAGTTTCTGGCCGTCATGAGCCACGAAATCCGCACGCCCCTGAACGGCGTGCTGGGCATTGCCGCTCTGATGGAGAAGAAGCTCGAACAGGAGGAGATGCGCCCCTATGTCCGCACCATCGTCGATTCCGGCCAGAGCCTGCTGCGGCTGCTGACCGACGCGCTGGACATGTCACGGGCCTCGGCGGGGATGCTGACGCTGGACGAAGCCCCGGTGGACCTGAGCGCCCTGGCCCAGGACATCGACGCCCTGTGGCGCGCCCGGGCCGAAGAGAAGGCGCTGGACCTGCGGGTCCATATCGACCTGTCCGCCCCCTGGGTTCAGGCGGATGCTATGCGGTTGAAGCAATTGCTGAACAACCTGATCGGCAATGCGCTGAAGTTCACCCTGACCGGCGGCGTCGTCGCCCTGATCGAAAGCCGTCTGGAAGACGGGACGACGCAGGTCGTCTTCACCGTCGACGACAGCGGCCCCGGCGTGCCGCAGGCGGCTGCGGCAGACATCTTCGAACCCTTCAACACCGGCGAGGCGGGAAGGCAGGGCGCGGGCGCAGGCCTGGGTCTGGCCATCTGCCGCCAGATCGCCGAGCGGATCGGCGGGACCATCAGCCTGTCCGCCTCGCCTCAGGGCGGAGCGCGGTTCCAGGTGCGCCTGCCGCTGCAGGCCGCTGAGCCCGCCGTTGCCCAGGCTGTCGAACCGACCGCCCCGACGCCGCACGATTCGCTGCATGTGCTGGTGGTGGACGATAATCCCACCAACCGTTTCGTCGCCGCCAAACTGCTGGAGATGTTCGGCTGCACCTCCGAAATGGCCGCCAATGGCGCCGAGGCTGTGGACGCGGTCCAGAGCCAGGTCTTCGATCTGGTCCTGATGGACATCAAGATGCCCGTGATGGACGGGGTGGCCGCCACCCGCATCATCCGCACCCTGCCCGGCCCGGCCGCGCGCCTGCCGATCCTGGCCTTGACGGCCAATGCCGACGAGCGGGACGAAGTGGACTACATCGCCGCAGGCATGAACGGCGTGGCGCAAAAACCGATCCAGCCGGACGCCCTGTTGAACGCCATTCGTCTGGTGCTGGCGCAGGTTCAGTCGGATGGAGTTTCACAGGCGGCCTGACCAACACAGCCCCTGAAACGAAGAACGCCCGCCCCGGAGACCGGAGCGGGCGTTGATCTTTGTCGTTACGACTTTGGCTTAGGCCAGAGCAGCGCGGACCTTGTCGGCGACGGCCTTGAAGCCGGTCGCGTCAGCAGCGATCGAGGCCAGAACCTTGCGGTCCAGTTCGATGCCAGCCTTGTTCAGGCCGTTGATGAACTGGCTGTAGGTGAAGCCTTCGATGCGGGCTGCAGCGTTGATGCGTTGGATCCACAGGGCGCGGAAGTTGCGCTTCTTGTTGCGACGGTCGCGGTAGGCGTATTGCCCGGCGCGGTCGACGGCGGCCTTGGCCGTACGGATCGTATTCTTGCGGCGGCCGGAGAAGCCCTTGGCCTGCTCCAGAACCTTCTTGTGCTTGGCGTGCGAGGTTACGCCACGTTTTACGCGAGCCATATCGCTATTCCTTCAAATTCTTTGGGTTGAGATCAGTCGTACAGCGCGCGCCGATCAGGCGTACGGCATGTAGGATTTGATCTTCTTGGCGTCGGCGTCGGACATGACGGCCGTGCCACGGTTCTGGCGGATGTACTTGGAGTTGTGGCTGATCAAGCGGTGACGCTTGCCCGCAACGCCGGCCTTCACCTTGCCAGAAGCGGTGAATTTGAAGCGCTTTTTGGCGCCCGACTTCGTCTTCAGTTTCGGCATTTCAGTCTCCTTTTTGGAAGGACGCCGTCCTTGGGCTGCGAGAGCCGTTCGGGGGTGGCCTTCCAGAGTTTAAGAACTGCCCAGGCATGCCTGTTCGCCCGGCAGTTCGGTACGCGAAGGCGCGGCTTCTACGCCAAGCCTGCGCCGATGGCAAGAAGAGTCACACGACCGCCTCAGCCGCCGCCTTCTGGCGTCGGATCACCCGCCCGGCGTTGATCGCCATCACCGCCGCCGGAATGGTCAAAAGCGCCCCGATCAGGAAGGGCCAGTCATGCCCCAGGCCCGAGAACAGCGCGCCCGCAATCATCGGCCCGAAGATGCGCGCCACCGAGCTTGAGGCCATGTTCAGGCCCAGCATGGCCCCTTGCCGGTCAGGCGGCGAGGCGCGGCTGATCATGGCCGAGATATTGGGCATGGCCAGCGACATGCCGCAGGCGCCAAAGGCCATGACGATCGGAATGACCCAGCCCTGAACGATCGGGACCGACAGCGCGCCCAGCTCCAGCCGGGTCGCCGGGAACCAGGACACGGGTGAAATCACCTGAAGCACCAGGGACGCCCCGAACAGCAGCATCCCGACCGCCAGCACGCGCGATTCGCCGAACCGCCGCGCCAGCTTTCCGGCGAAGAAGCCCTGGTTCAGCGTCGAGACGATGCCCACGATCATGAAGCTGAGCCCCACCTCACGCGCGCCCCAGGCGTAGCGCTGCTCGGCCCACAGGCCGAATACGCTCTCCATCGCCGAGAAGCCCGCCATATAGATCAGGGTCACGACCAGCACGCGCGATACGACCGCGTTGTCACGGGCGAACTTCAGGCCGGACAGGAAGGCCGGGCGCGGCGCGGCGGGGTCCGCCTTGGCGCGGCTTTCACGCAGGAAGACCACCACCCCGATGGCGGACAGGGCCGCCAGGGCCGCCGCGACAAAAATCGGCAGCTGATAGCCGATATGACCCAGCTGCGGCTGGGTCAGTATGCCGCCCAGCCCCGGTCCGACGATGAAGCCCAGACCGAAGGCCGCGCCGATCAGCCCCATCCTGCCCGCGCGTTTTTCGGGCGGTGTCACATCGGCGATATAGCCCTGAACCGTCGAGATGTTGCCCGCGCCCAGCCCCGTGAACAGGCGCACAGCAATGGCCAGCCAGATGTTGGGCACAAAGGCCAGCATCAGATAGCCCACCGCATTGGCGATCAGGGTCACCAGCAGAACCGGCTTGCGTCCGATCCGATCCGACAACCGCCCCCAGAAGGGCTCGGCGAAGAACTGCCCCAGCGAATAGGCCGAAAACATCAGGGTGATCTGCCAGGCCTCGGCCTTCAGGCTCTGCGCAAAGAAGGGCAGCAGCGGCACCACCAGTCCGAATCCGACCAGATTGATGAACACCACCGAGAACATGACGGCCAGTGCAGCCCCGCCTGCGGCGGGCGGGGTTTTGGAAGACGGGATCATGCCCCCGCCTTAGCCCGACGGCGCCCGGTGGAGAAGCACGAACGGGTTACGCCCGCCTAATGAACCGGATTGTTCACCTCCAGGAACCGCACGGTCTCGGCCAGCATCTTCTGGCGGGTCTCGGCGCGCGACAGCCAGTGATCCTCACCCGACAGCTCAATCAGCTCGGTCGACTTCCCCGCCCGTCGCATGGCGTCCGCCATGAACCGGCTCTGTTCAATGGGCACCACGGTGTCGTCGCGCCCGTGGATCAACAGCAGCGGACTGTCGACGCCTGCGGCCAGATGAGCCGGCGATAGGGCGTCCAGCCCCCGGTCGTTCAACTTTTCCACCCCCATGAACCGGTTCCAGTAACGGACGGTCTGGCTGTCTGAGCGGCTCTCCTGTCGGGCGCTCCAGTTGACGAAGCGGCGCAGGTCAGAGACCCCGGCGACGGCGACGGCGCAACGATAGACGCCCCGGTCGATGGTCACCCCGGCCATGGCGGCATAACCGCCGTAACTGGCCCCGACGATGCAGACCCGGATGGGATCGATCACGCCCTGTTCCGCCAGCCAGCGCACACCGTCCGACAGGTCGGTCTGCATTTTGCGCCCCCACTCGCCATACCCCGCCTCCATGAAGTCGAGGCCATAGCCGGTCGAGCCCCTGAAGTTCGGCTGCAGCACCGCATAGCCGCGCGACGCCAGCGCCTGCGCCCACCAGTCAAAGCCGATGGTGTCCTGGGCCGCTGGACCACCGTGAGGCAGTACGACAAGCGGCAGGCCCTTCGGCTCGGTGACGCCTGGCGGCAGGGTCAGATAGCCGGGAATTTCAACACCATCCGCCGCCTCGTACTCAATGAAACGGATCGCCCCGACCTGATCATCGGGAATGGCGGGATAGGCTTCCGCCAGGATGTCGGCCTTGCCGCGCTGGAAGTCGACGATCTGATAAAGGCCCGACTCGCCGACATCGGTGAAGATGATCACCTGATCCATGTCATCGTTCCACGACACCAGCTTGGGCCGCTTGCCTGTAAAGGCACGCTCGATGGAGGCCCAGCGCTGCGCCGATACGGGTTCGATAAACTCATAATGCACGCCGTCGCCCTCAACCCATCCCGCCCCGATCAGCAGGCGGGTCACGGGGTGACGGATCATAAAATCAGGATGGGTGTCGAAGGGCAGACGGCTCCATTCGCCCGTATCCACATTCACCTCGAACAGGGTGTAGCCATCCTCCGACGCGCCGGCCGCCCCGGCCAGGTCAGGGCGCATGGCCGAGATGACGATGGTGCGCGGGCTTCGCCCCATGCCCATCAGATCAGGCGTGTCGATCGGCGTATCCACGCTCCAGTCCTCGCGGAAACTGGAACGGTTTGCGCGCGGCAGCATCAGCGTCCAACGCCCCCGCCGTTCGACATATTTGCCCATGGCGATCACCTGACCGCCGCCATCCAGCACATGGTCCTTGATCTCATAGTTCATCGAAGCGACGGAGCGGCCGCGCCCGGTCGTCAGATCAATACGGTACAGATCGCTGCTGGATTCCCAGCCCACGGCGACACCACGGACATAGAGCGCCGCCTCCTGATCCAATCGACGCACCATGGCGGGACCATAGAGGACCGAAATCACATTCTCCGTCCGGTCCAGCACCTGGACCATCTTGCGTTTCTCCAGGTCCACGATCAGGCCGAAATAAAGCTCGGTGCGCGGTATCCCGATCAGGGGAATGCCGCGCGTCTGGGACGTGACGACCAGGATCCTCTTCTCGCCGATCCAGGTCAGATCGCGCACCTTGGCGTCTCCGATGCGGGCTCGGAACAGGGTTTCCCCAGTGTTGAAATCACTGACCAGAACGGCCCGCTCCTCACCGACGACAGTGATCCGCGCGATCCGTCCGCCGCTGGGCGACAGTTCGATGTTCTCGATGAAGGGCGCCGCCCCATAGGCGCTGAGCGGCGGCGTCTGGGACGCTGTCTGGGCCTGAGCGCCTGCGGTCGTCGCGCTCAAGACAATGACGACCGCCATCGCAGCGGCATTCACCCATGACCTGAACATTCAGACGCTCCCCTGATCCCCGGCGTCCATTCAGACGATCAGATCACAGGTTGCAAGACACACTCACCGCAAGAGGCAAAGAAAAACCCCCGACCGTCTCCGGGCGGGGGTTCTCAAATCAGCGATAGAATGCGGCTGTCAGCGCGGCGCCAGGATCATGATCATCTGGCGGCCTTCCATCTTGGGCGCGAACTCGACCTTGGCGATTTCGTCAAAGTCGGCCTGCACCTTGTGCAGCAGCTTCATGCCCAGTTCCGGGTGCGCCATTTCACGACCGCGGAAGCGCAGGGTGACCTTCACCTTGTCGCCCTCGTCGAAGAAGCGGTGCATGGCCTTGGCCTTCACCTCATAGTCGTGGGTGTCGATGTTCGGACGGAGCTTGATTTCCTTCAGCTCGACGACCTTCTGGCGCTTGCGCTGTTCGGCCTTCTTCTTCTGCTCCTGGAAACGGTGCTTGCCGTAATCGAGGATCTTGGCCACCGGCGGCTCGGAGGTGGAGACGATCTCGACCAGGTCCATCCCGGCTTCCTCAGCAGCTTCAAGCGCGGCGGAGGTGGGCATGACGCCTTGTTTTTCGCCGTTCTGGTCGATGAGCAGAACGCGAGGGGCACGGATATCCTGGTTCATACGCGGCCCGTCTTTCACGGGTGGCGCTTGCATGGGACGGCGAATGGGCGTCGTTTCCTTATGTGGTCAGAAGAAGCGTGTTTTGCGATACGCGGAAAGGCACGGCTGCCGCCACGTTTCCCACAGGCCCGCAATATGCGCCCGGAGACCCGGTTTTTCAAGGCTTGGCGGGCGTCTCGGCGATATAGGCGTCATGCAGGGCCAGCACAGCCTCGAACACATGATCGACCGTCAGATCCTCGATGGGCGCGAACTGGCCGCGCGTCTCGTTCGAGGCCGCCGTGCGCGTCTTTGGCCCCCACGGCCCGTACAGCCACCATTCCGTCGGGCCAAACAGGCCCAAGGTCGGACGCCCCAGGGCCGCCGAGACGTGCATCAGGCCGCTGTCATTGCCGACGAACAGATCGGCCCGGTCGATGGCGGCGGCGGAGGCCAGAATGTCGCCCTTGCCCACAAAGTCGACGCCACGCGGCCCGGCAGCCTCAAGCGCAGGCGTAGCGGGCGGACGGTCGCCTGGCCCGCCGACCGGCATGAAACGCCAGCCATCGAAACGCGGCTCGGCCTTCAGCTTCTCGACCAGAGCGCCCCAGCGGTCAGCGGGCCAGCTCTTGCCCGGCTGATGCGCGATGGGGGCCAGGGCGATGATCGGGCCGGTACCGGCGCCCCCAGCCAGTTGCGGATCAATGACGGCGGCGGCCTCGGCGCGGGCCTGATCATCAAGGAAGATTTCCGGATCCAGCGGCGTCTGCGACCCCATCAGGCGCGACACCATCTCGACCTTGCGCAGGCCCGTTTCCCATCTGCGATTATAGACGACACGGCGCTTGGCCGGGATCAGGTACGACAGGGCCGATCCGCGAATATCGATCACCAGATCCCAGCGCGTCGAACGCACCTGTCCCCACAGATCGAACCAGTGGCCGGACAGTTTCTTCTTGTCGAGGATGATGGTGCGCGCCACGCCCGGCGCATCGCGGAAGAAGGGTGCGGGCGGCCGTCCGCAGGCGACGGTGATCTCGGCTCCCGGAACCTGCCGCGTGATCTCGCGGATCACCCCGGACGAGATGACGCAATCGCCGATGCGGTTGGAGGTGACGAACAGAACCTGGGGTGCGGACATGGCCCTCTAGTTCCGCGTCATCGCCGCAGGGTCAAGCCCGAGGATGACGAACGCCTTCGGACAGGGCAGAACGACGCCATGAGCGACACCCACACCCTGCCCCGCCCCGACGGCGAAACCCTGGCCTTCAAACGCGTCGAAGGCGACGGCCCCACCGTGATCTGGGTCGGCGGCTTCCGCTCCGACATGGAGGGGACCAAGGCGCTGGCGCTGGATGCGGCGGCGCGCGAACGCGGCTGGAACTATGTGCGCTACGACCATTTCGCCCACGGCCAGTCCTCGGGCGACTGGCGACAGGCCACCATCGGCCGCTGGCGTGAAGACGCCATCGCCCTGATCGACAGCCTGTCCGGGCCGATGATCCCCGTCGGCTCATCGATGGGCGGCTGGGTGTCGCTGCTGGCGACGCTGGCGCGGCCTGAACGGATCAAGGGTCTGGCGCTGGTCAATCCGGCCCAGGACTTCACAGAGCGGCTGATGTGGCCCGGTCTGGCCGACCACGAACGTCAGGCCATCCTGCGCGAAGGCGAGACCCTGATCGTCGAGGAAGGTCTAGGTGAATATGTCCTGACCCGCCGCATGTTCGAGGAAGCGCGCGACTGGCTGCTGCTGGACGGCGTGATCGACATCACCGCGCCGGTTCATATCCTGCAGGGCCGCGCCGACGACGTGGTGCCGTGGCGGCATCAAGCCGAACTGATCGAGCGCCTGAACGGCGGCGACGTGCGGCTGGACCTGATCGAAGGCGGCGACCACCGCCTGTCCAGCCCAGCCGATCTGGAGCGGCTGGTTGCGGCGGTGGAGGCGTTGCGGGCTTAACGCCCGCCCGTCAGAGGCCCATACAGATCCGTGCGGCGGTCACGGAAGAAGCCCCACGCCGCGCGGTACTTGTCCAGTACGTCCAGATCGAAGCTGTGAACCAGCACGCCCTCTTCATCCGCCCCAAGGGTTTCGACCAGCGCGCCCTGCTGATCGGCGATGAAGGAATGGCCGTAGAAGGTCTGGCCCGGCTGGGTCACCGCCTCATGGCCGATGCGGTTGGCGCCGACGACCGGCACGGCGTTCGACACGGCATGACCCTGCATGGCGCGACGCCACGGCTCGGCAGTGTGCAGGCTGTCGTCATGCGGCTCGGTGCCGATGGCGGTCGGATACATCAGGATGTCGGCGCCCTGCAGCATCATCGCCCGCGCCGCTTCCGGGAACCACTGGTCCCAGCAGATGCCGACCCCGACCTTGCCGAAGCGCGTGGTCCAGGTCTTGAATCCGGTGTCGCCGGGGCGGAAATAATACTTCTCCTGATAGCCGGGGCCGTCAGGGATATGGCTCTTGCGATAGACGCCCAGCGCCTCGCCATCCGCGTCCAGCATGACGATGGAGTTGTAATACTGCGGCCCGTCCTTCTCGAAGATCGACACCGGAATGGCGACGCCCAGCTCTTTGGCCACCGGCGACAGGGCCGTCACGCACGGATGCTCGCGCCATTCATAGGCGTGGGCGAACCAGTGCTCTTCCTGCGACACGCAGAAATACGACCCCTGAAACAACTCTGACGGCAGGATCACCTGCGCGCCTCTGCCAGCCGCTTCACGGATGAAGCCGATGGTCTTGTCGATATTGGCCTGCAGGTCGTCCCCGTAAGAGGTCTGGATGCCGGCGACGGTGATGGTGCGGGTCATGCAGGCTCCTGCTGGGAAATGCAGTGGAAGGAGCCGCCGCCGGTCAAGATGGCGTTCGACGGCAGCGGGATGATCTCACGGTCCGGGAAGGCGTCCGCCAGAGCATCGCAGGCGAAGCGCGCCGCCTGATCGTCGCCATAGGTCGGCACGATCACCGCGCCGTTGGCGATCAGGAAGTTCATGTGGCTGGCGGGAACCGGGCGCTCGTCTTCGTCCAGCACCAGACCGGGCGAAGGAATGCGCACCACCTTCAGCTTGCGGCCGCTTGCGTCCGTCACCGCCGACAGATCGCGCGCCGTGGCGTCATAGACCTCGGCGTTCGGATCCTTCTGACCCCAGGCGATCGGACAGGCGGCGACGCCCGGCGCAACGAAACGCGCCAGATTGTCGACGTGACCATCGGTGTGGTCGTTCAGCAGACCGTCGCCCAGCCACACCACAACCTTGGCGCCCACCGCCTGCTCCAGCGCAGCCGCCGCCACGGCCTCGTCCTGGTTCCAGCCCGGATTGCGGTTCGGGTTCAGCACGCACTGACGCGTGGTCAGAACCGTGCCCTCCCCGTCATGATCCAGCGAGCCGCCTTCCAGCACAAAATCGTTCCAGGTCAGGGGCACCCCCGAGTGTTCGCCGATCTGGCCCGCGACCTCGTCGTCGCCCGCCATGTCGTACTTGCCGCCCCAGCCGTTGACCTTGAAGGCCGCCGCCGTCTTGGAGCCAGCACCAAAGATCGGGCCGGTGTCGCGCAGCCAGATGTCGCCGAAACGCCCCGGCACGACCTCGACATTGGCGACGCCCGCAAAACGCGCCCGAGCGCCCGACAACGCCTCTTGGCTGCCGACCATCAGCTTGACCTGTTCACGCCCCGGCCCGGCCAGCGCCAGCACCAGGCTCTCGACCTCGTCCCGGGCCTGCTCCAGATGCTCGAACCAGTATTCGGCATGGGTCGGCCAACCCACCCACATGGCGCGGTGCGGAGCCCATTCGGCGGGGATGGGAGCGGTCATCGGCGAACTGATCCTGTCACTAATCCGGCGGGATATCCGGGGACGAAACGCGAGCCGCGCCATATGGCCCCAAGCGCCCCCGACTTCAACGCCCGAACCCCCAAAGAAAAAGGGCGGCCCGTCACCGGACCGCCCTTCGTCGTCTTAGGCTGCTACGCGATTAGAAGGCGTAGGTGACCGTCGCCTGGATGGTGCGCGGGGGACCACGGTAGGCATAGGTGGCCTTGGTGGCATCCGTCGCACCCGAGATCGAACCCAGGTACTTCTCGTCGAACAGGTTGACGACGCGCAGCGCCAGGTTCGAGTTCTTGTAGCCGAAGTAGCCCAGGTCGAACTTGGCGTCAGCGTTAACAACCGTATAGGCATCTGTGTACAGGTCGTTGACGTCGGTCACCCAACGCTCGCCAGTGTACTTGACCTGAGCGCCCAGTTGCAGCGGGCCGGTTTCGTACTGGACGCGTCCGCCGAAGGTCCAGTCCGGCGTCTCGGTCAGCGACTTGCCGCCCGTTTTGACCAGATTGGTGCCGTCAAGATAGTCGTTAGCGATTTCCGAGTCCGTGTACGACGCCGTAGCGTACAGCGACAGGCCTTCCATCGGCGACCAGCCGACTTGCGAGTCGAAGCCGTACAGCTTCACGTCACCAACGTTCGAGTCGAACGATACGCCCAGATCCTGATCGTAGCGCGACACGATGCGGTTCTTGAACTCAGTGTACCAGACGTTGGCCGATGCGATCAGGGCACCCGTTTGGTAGCGGTAGCCCAGGTCATAGGTGGTGGTCTTTTCCGGCGCGGTGATCGGCGAAGTGATTTGACCCTTGGCGTCGAAGAAGACGGTATACAGGTTGTCGGTGCGCGGCAGGGTCAGCGACTGAGCGAACGACGCATAGACCGAGTGAGGGCCGCTGAAGTTCCAGTTGACGTTCACGTTGGGCAGAACGTCGTCGAACTTCACTTCACGCGAATACGGCGCAATATAGCTTTGCGTGCGAGTGCCCACCTTATAGGTGCCGTCCGGTTGCTTAACCGCTGTTTCGGTTGTGCAGATAACCGAGCTGCTCTTGGACTGCGAATAGCAGTTCTGGTTCATCTCGCGCTTGAAGTACGGCACGCGCAGGCCGACGTTGACGCGCAGCGCATCATCCAGGAAACGACCGGCATATTCGACCGCGAACTGGTTCAGAGTGGCGTAGGACAGACGGTCGCGCGCGCGCAGCTCGTAACCGTCCAGATTGACGATGCGGTGGTCCTTGTCACGCAGACCAGCGAAGGCGTCGAAGAAGCGCGGATCCGTCGGGTTAGAGAAATCGATCTTGCCGTACATGCCGGTCTGGCGGTGACGGGCGTCGTCCAGGGTGTAGGCGGCGCGCAGCGTCTGCGTGTCCGACAGTTTCCAGATCAGCGACGAGCTGATGCCGTAGCGCTGGGTGTGGGTGTTGTTGGTCGAGTGAATCCGGACGCTGTCCAGCGTATCGCCGTCACCGTTCAGATCCACGCCGCCCGTGGTCTTGGAGCCGCGGATCAGACGATCAGTTTCCGACAGGACGAACTGGCCCGAGCCGCCCGTGGCCAGCGTGTACTGGAACGACGGATCGAAGGTGAAGATCAGGTTGTCGCGCAGGGTGAAACGCGACTGGGCGCGAATGTTGCCGGTGTCGGACGGGTTCTGACGCAGAGCCCAGTAACGGTTGGAGTTGTTATCGCACTGCGAGCCCGCAATCGGGTTCTTGTTCGCGTCAAAGCACGGAGTCGGTAGGCTATAGGTCGTGTCGAAGTCGCTATTCCAGGTCACGCCATTGGCTAGGCTGGCCGAACCATCAGCGTTGCGCTGCAGTTGCAGGTCCGCATAGTTGTTGTTGCGGTTGCGGTTCCAGTGGCCGGCTAGCGAGACAAAGTCGCCATTTCCACGGATCGGCTGGTAGATTTTGAAGTTGTACTGGGTCTTGTTCAGGTCGCCCAGACCCTTGTACTTGTCGTACGACTGGTCCGAAAAGGCCAGCCAGGCGCGCGTGCCGAACGGGCCGACTTCACCCGTGTTCAATTGAGCGAAGACACGACGGAAATCGCTGTCTCCCAGCGAGGCCTTGATGCGGCCGCCGAACTCGGTCGGAACAGCGATCGAAGACATGTTGATAGTGCCGCCCGAAGCCGAGGCCGTCGGGGAATCGACATCGGTCGTGCCGGTGTTGACCGAAGCCGAGCCGATCAGTTCGCTGTCCAGCTGCTGGTTCGAATACAGCGAATAGTTGCCCGAGTCGTTCAGCGGCATGCCGTCGAAGGTCTGCGAGATGCGAGGGCCGTCAAAACCATGCAGGCGAATGTTGCCGCCCGACGAACCATAGGCGTCATTGTTCGTGAAGCTCATGCCCGGGACCAGGTTCAGAACTTCGTTGATCGTCTGACCAGCGGCTTGGGTTTCGATGAACTCCTGCGTGATCGTCGAACGCGACTTGCCGACGCTTTCAGCGACGATGGCGCCGTCGATGTTGCGCGGACCGCGCTGGCCCGTGACGACGACGTCTTCGACCGACTGAGTAGCGGTCGATTGCGCGGAGGCGGCGCCAGCGGCGGCGAGCGAACCCACCAGCGCCGTGGTCGCCCAGAACAGGCGTTTACGGTTAAACATGCATCTATCCCCAGATGAGGCTGCTAAGGCCAAAGGCGACAGACAACGTCGTCTGTCGAAATCGAACCTCCCTCTAGGGCGGATGTTAAAACGCTGGGCGACAGTTATGTGACAGAACTATGACGGCGACCAAAGGTGGCGCAAAGGCCACACCAAGCGTGCTGGACTGTCACTTCTCGGAAACGCGCTCGAACACGTCCGCGACCCCTCTAGCCGTCAGATCGATGGCGCGGGGCTCGTGGTAATTGCCGTTCACCTGGCTCTGACTGATCACATAGGCGCGGAAGCGTGTGAACAGTTCAGCATCAGGAGCCTCAGGCTCCACCCAGAAATCATCGAGCGACTTCTGGTCGGTCAGGCCTGCGAAATCAAAGAAGACGTCGCCCAGCACCTTGACCGGCGTCTGGAACCCTAAGGCCGACAGCGCGGCGCTGGAATTATTGACCACCATGCCTCGAGAGTTACGGCACAGCTGGGCGAGATTTCCGCCATCGATGAAGTCCACCCGGCCGCCAAGACCGCGCTCATCGGCCAGCTTCATGGTCACGGCGCGCAGATCGATGAGCCCAGGATCCAACGGGTGATTCTTCACCACCAGCCGGTCCCCGGCATCGGCTCGCCGCGCGAAACTGGTCAACACCGCAGCGAGGAAGGCCGTATTGTCGGCATAGCGCGAGTACCGCAGCAACTGCGCGTCACCCTCGCGTTGAAGACAGGCGAGGAAGAAGGGGCCGCAGGAGGCGATCCGATCCGCGTCGCAGTTTTCAGGCTTATGGAAGGCCAAGCCGACATAGCGCCGGATATGTCCGAGCGACTGACGCAGCGGGGACACAGTATAGTGCACGTCATGCTTGGGGAACAGGAGCCCGCCCAGCCACTGAACCGTGTGATACAGGCTAATGTTGACGACGTGATACGGCAGGATCTTGCCGACATGTCGCACTGACGGCGTTTCAGGCGCGGGTTCTGGATAGGCGTCGCGAAAACGCGGCAAGGCGCTGGAGGCGTTTACGCCATTGCGCTCAACCGTAATCCAGTCAGGCCGGAAATAGCCGTTCTCGAGCACCCAGACACGTGGCTTGAGCGTTTCGGCCGCCGACAGGACAGCCCTGTTGTAAGAGCCGCCTTCGCCGAAAACGATGACATCCGTAAAGGATTCCAGCCGCTCATGGATTTCACGCGCCCACACATCCGGCGCTGAACGAAAGACAACACCTCCGCTGCGCGCCCAGTTCAGCGCGTCGCCAGCGTTGAAGATCATCCGGCTGACCTCGGCGCCACGCGCCTCAAGCACCCCGGCCAAGGCGCGGCCGAAACCGCCGAAAGGCGCAGTGACGATCAGAAAGCGTCTTCCATGAAGCCCGGACTGACGTTTGGGAAAAACAGGCTGCAGAACCACCGAAGCCTGCTGGTCCGCGTTAGAACGGACTAGCGGCGTCGCTTTCGGGGCGCGCATAGCCACATCGGATCTAAGGCGATATCGGCGTCGCCGACGCCCAGAAATCAAGCGTGAAGATGAGCGAAGATCAGCCAAGACGGTTTCTGCTAACCTTGATCACGAAACAGACCATTCGCCAGACGGGAAGAAGTGGAGCGCCCGGCGCATTCCCGCGGCGTTGTGACCCGCTGCGGCTGTATTATCAACTACAAATGTCTGATTTTGCGCAACAACGGACAAGAAAATCAATCCATAGTTGTCAACACTTGTAACCGATTTCTCTCGCCGAAGCGGAGATTCGATCCTTTGTACGACGGGCTTCGAAGCCCGGTTGGGGCTCGCTGCAGCTTTCGCTGAGCGAGCCCTTTCCGACTTAGAAGTTGATGTCGACGGTGGCGCGACGGTTGAGCGGTTCACGCACGCCGTCAGCCGTGGCCTTGGCCAGGTTGGTTTCACCCTTGCCGTCGAGGGCGATGACGCCGCCGTTGACGCCTTGAGCAACCAGAGCGTCAGCGACGGTGCGCGAACGACGGTTGGACAGGCCCAGGTTATAGGCAGCCGAACCCGAGGTGTCGGTGTAGCCGACAATCAGCACGCGCGTCGGAGCACCCGACTTGGCGTAGTTGGCGGCTTGCGTCACGACCGAGCGGGCTTCAGCCGTCAGGTCCGAGCGATCCCAGTCGAAGTAGACCACGAACTGACGTGCGGCCGGCTTCTGAACGACCGGGGGAGGCGGCGGAGGCGGAGCCTC
>NZ_JABAZW010000055.1:0-18774 GCF_018608325.1 Brevundimonas sp.
CGCGCCCTGTCCGCCATGGCCGCCAAGAATGCGACCGCCGGAGCCGTGCCCTTCTTCTGCGGCGCAGGGGCCTATAAGCACCATGTCCCGGCGACGGTGGATCACGTGATCCAGCGGTCGGAGTTCCTGACCAGCTACACCCCCTATCAGCCGGAAATCGCGCAGGGCACCCTGCAGTACCTGTACGAGTTCCAGACCCAGGTCGCGAACCTGACCGGAATGCCGGTCGCCAACGCATCCCTGTATGACGGTTCGACCGCCATGGCCGAGGGCGTGCTGATGGCGACGCGCGTGACCCGCCGCAACAAGGCGGTGATCTCGGGCGGCGTCCACCCCCACTATGTCAAGGCGACCGAGACTGTGGTTCACGCTGTCGGCGTAGAGACGCAAGTTCTGGCCCCGGCGTTCGACGCCGAAGCCGCCGTCATCGACCAGATCGGCCCGGACACGGCTTGCGTCGTCGTCCAGACCCCCAACGTCTTCGGCACCGCCACCGACGTGACGAAAATCGCCGAGGCCGCCCATGCTGCGGGCGCCCTGCTGATCGTCGTGGTGACGGAAGCCGTGTCGATGGGCCTGCTGAAATCGCCCGGCGAAATGGGCGCTGACATCGTCGCGGCCGAGGGCCAGTCGATCGGCAACGCCCTGAACTTCGGCGGCCCCTACGTCGGCCTGTTCGCCACGCGCGAGAAGCTGATCCGCCAGATGCCCGGCCGCCTGACCGGCGAGACCGTGGACGCTGACGGCGAGCGCGGCTTCGTCCTGACCCTGTCGACGCGCGAACAGCATATCCGCCGCGACAAGGCCACGTCGAACATCTGCACCAACTCTGGCCTCTGCACCCTGGCCTTCACCATCCACATGAGCCTGCTGGGCGAGACGGGCCTGCGCAAACTGGCCCTGCTGAACCACGAGAAGGCCGTCGCCACGCGCGACGCCCTGGCCGCCATTCCGGGCGTGGAAGTGCTGACGCCGCGCTTCTTCAACGAGTTCGCGATCCGCCTGCCCAAGGGCAAGAGCGCTGCCGAGGTGGTCGACACCCTGGCCGGTCATCACCTGCTGGCGGGCGTGCCCTACAGCCGTCTGGCGCCCGACGCCGGTCTGGACGACGTCCTGCTGGTCGCCGCGACCGAGACCACCCTGGATCACGACATCAAGTTCCTGGCGAGAGTGCTCGCCAAGGTGCTGGAAGCCTGAGCGGAGACAAGACCATGAGCACCATGAACACTGTCGGCCGCCCGACCGCCCCGAACCAGGTCGATTCCAAGCCCGCCACCCTGACGGGCGGACGCGGCCTGTTGCAGAACGAAGCCCTGATCTTCGAGGGCGACGGATGGGGCAAAACCGGCGTCGATCTGCCGGAACCCAAGACCGACGGCTCTGATCTGGGCGATCTGGTCCGCAAGGATCCGATCGGCCTGCCCGGCCTGTCCGAGCCCGAGGCCATGCGCCACTATGTGCGCCTGAGCCAGAAGAACCACGCCATCGACCTGGCCATCTATCCGCTGGGTTCGTGCACGATGAAGCACAACCCGCGCCTGAACGAGAAGATGGCCCGTCTGGCCGGTTTCTCGGACATCCACCCGCTGCAGCCGATCTCGACGGTTCAGGGCGCGCTGGAGCTGATGGATACGCTGGCCCACTGGCTGAAGACCCTGACGGGCATGCCCGCCGTCGCCCTGTCGCCCAAGGCGGGCGCGCACGGCGAACTGTGCGGCCTGATGGCCATCCGCGCCGCCCACGAGGCCAAGGGCGAGCATGAGCAGCGCCGCAAGGTTCTGGTCCCCACATCCGCCCACGGCACCAACCCGGCCACTGCCGCCTTCGTCGGCTATTCCGTCGTCGAGGTCGCCCAGACCGAAGACGGCCGCGTGGACGTCGCTGATCTGGCGTCCAAGCTGGGCCCGGACGTCGCCGCCATCATGGTGACCAACCCCAACACCTGCGGCCTGTTCGAGCGCGACATCATCGAGATCGCGCGCCTGACGCATGAGGCGGGCGCCTACTTCTACTGCGACGGCGCCAACTTCAACGCCATCGTCGGTCGGGTCCGTCCGGGCGATCTGGGCGTCGACGCCATGCACATCAACCTGCACAAGACCTTCTCGACGCCCCATGGCGGCGGCGGTCCGGGTGCGGGTCCGGTGGTGCTGTCCGAGGCTCTGGCCCCCTTCGCCCCCGCCCCGTGGGTCGTCCACGACGACAACGGCTATCGCCTGATCGAGCGTGAGGAAGACGAGGCTGAACAGGCCTTTGGCCGCCTGTGCGCCTTCCAGGGCCAGATGGGCATGTATGTGCGCGCCCTGTCCTACATGATGTCGCACGGCTCTGACGGCCTGCGTCAGGTGGCCGAGGACGCCGTTCTGAACGCCAACTACATCAAGGCCCGCCTGCAGGACCTGATGAGCCCGGCCTTCCCCGAAGGCCCCTGCATGCACGAAGCCCTGTTCGACGACGAATGGCTGAAGGGCACGGACATCACCACGCTCGACTTCGCCAAGGCGATGATCGACGAGGGCTTCCACCCGATGACCATGTATTTCCCGCTGGTCGTCCATGGCGCCATGCTGATCGAGCCGACGGAAACCGAGTCCAAGGCCGAACTGGACCGCTTCATCCACGCCATGCGCCTGCTGGCCGGGGCGGCGAAGGCTGGTGACGTGGATCGCTTCAAGGGCGCGCCCTTCCATGCGCCGCTGAAGCGTCTGGACGAAACCCGCGCCGCCCGCTCGCCGGTGCTGCGCTGGTCTGCCCCGGAAGGCTCCAACCAGGCGGCCTGAACGACCGAAACGGTGTGAACCGCATGAAGCAGCGCTCGTCCTCTCGCCGGGGCGGGCGCTGTTTTCGTTTCTACGTCCCTTTTCATCGTTTCGGGTCTAGGTTGCCCGCATGACCCACTGGACCACGCACGACATCCCCGATCAGACCGGCAAGCTGGCCATCGTCACCGGCGCCACGGGCGGGCTGGGGCTGGAGACGGCGCTGGTGCTGGCGAGCAAGGGCGCAGAGGTGGTTCTGGCCGCCCGCAACCCATCCAAGGGCGCCGAGGCCGTGCGGTTGATCCGTGAACGCCACGCCGGGGCCAATGTCCGGTTCGACCCGCTGGATCTGGGCGATCTGGCCTCGGTCGAGGCCTTTGCCGCGCGTCATCTGTCGGATGGCCGCCCCATAGACATCCTGATCAACAACGCCGGGATCATGGCCCTGCCGACGCGTCAGACCACGGCGGATGGGTTCGAGATGCAGTTCGGGACCAACTACCTGTCACACTTCGCCCTGACGGGTCGTCTGCTGCCGCTTCTGACCGCCGCCAAGGCGCGGGTGGTGCAGTTGTCCAGCATCGCGCACAGGGGCGGGCGTATCCGCCTGGACAACCTGAACTCTCAGAGCGGCTACAGCGCCTGGCCCGTCTATCAGCAGTCGAAACTGGCCATGCTGATGTTTGCGCTGGAACTGCAGCGCCGTAGCGACGCCCAGAACTGGGGTCTGACCAGCCTCGCCGCCCATCCCGGCTTTGCCCGCACCGACCTGATCGCCAATGGCCATGTCGATGGCCGTTCCAGCCTGTTCTCACGCGGGGCGCGGCTGATCGAGGGTTTCATGAGCCATTCCGCCGCTGACGGCGCCCTGCCCATCCTGATGGCCGCGACCCTGCCGGACGCAGCGCCCGGCGCCTATTACGGGCCTGTCGGGTTTCAGGAGATGAAGGGGCGGCCCGGTCCCGCCGTGGTCAAGCCCCAGGCCCGCGACGCCGATGTCGCCCGGCGGCTCTGGATCGAATCCGAGCGGCTGACGGGCGTGCGCTACGGCTGAGGCGTTCCGCCGCGCCTTTCATGACCAAGACTTCATCCTGCCGCCTTGGATCAGCCATTCGCTTGCGTTGTTAAGGACTTGTGGCAACCCCGCCACGGTGCGCCTTTCCTTTCCCGACGAGGGATCGTGCATCCGTGGCGGTCGTTGTCATACGGCCTCATCCTCCCCATCTGGCGCATCCGTGACCTACGCACCCGCTCTCATCCACCCGCAGACCCCACCACGCAGCCGCACGCTGCGTGTGGTGAAGCGCTGGGCGCTGATGATCGGCGGACTGTTCGTGGTGCTGCTGGGCATCCTGATCGCGCCCCTGCCCGGCCCCGGCGGCATTCCCGTCATCGCGGTCGGCCTGATGCTGATCCTGAAGTCCTCCTACTGGGCCAAGCGGCAGTTCATCCGCGCCCAGTACGCCAAGCCGAAATGGGTCTATCCCTTCCGTCGCCTGATGCGGAAGAAACCGGAGATCGCGCCGGTCTTCTGGCAACAGGCCTTGCGGGCCGAAAAAGTCGTGCTGAAACGCCCGCGTCGTCGCCTGATGCGCGCACGCAAAGGCCTGCGCCGCTATTTCCGCAAGCTGTTCCGCTAGTTAGCGCGACATCTCGCGGTTGCGTTGCTGCAACTGCTAACCACAAGAACGTGAACGCCGGGCCTGCCAACCCGGCGTATCCTGTGTGTGCGTTATCAGAGAACCGTAACAAGCGTTGGGAGGCGCCAAGGTCATGATGTCACGCGTAAAAAAGGGCCTGATTGCGGGCGTCGCCGCGACCATCGCCGTATCCTTGCTTGAGATCCCGAACATGTTCCTCAACTGGTTTGATCCCTTCCAGGGGGTCATCGCCAGCATGATTGGCATGCCGGGCAACCTGGCCGTCGGCTGGGCGATCCATGTCTTCAGCGGCGTCTTCATCCTGGGGCCGCTGTTCGGGGTGCTGTGCCCCCGCCTGCCGACAGACACGCCTGAAACCAAGGGCATTGTCTTCGCGGTCGGCGCCTGGGTGCTGATGATGCTGGGCGTGATGATGTTCGGCGACTACCGCACCTTCACCGCAGGATCGGGCTTTGGCACCATCGCCTGGCTGCTGATCACCCATGCAGTGTTCGGCATCGTGCTGGGCAATGTCTATGCCCGGCTCGTCGCGCGTGAAAAGCGCGGCGCGACGGTCATCGGCGGCGCGCACGCCCACTGACCTGATCCGTCAGACATAAGAAAAGGGCCCCGACAGCGACGCCGGGGCCCTTTTTTCGTTCGATGCTTACGCGTCGCGATCAGTTCAGGCGGTCGCCGATCTGAGCGATGGCGGCGTCCAGCAGCGGGTCCTTGGATTGACCCGACAGACGGGCGGCCAGGATCTGTTCCGCAGCCTTGGCCGACAGATCGACAGCAGCCGCCTTCACTTCGGCAGCAGCCTGAGCTTCAGCCTGAGCGATGCGGGTTTCAGCCATCTTCTGGCGACGGGCCAGGGTCTCTTCCAGCTTGGCCTTGGCCTCGACTTCCAGACGGCGGGCGTCGGATTCGGCGGCGGCCATCATGTCGGCGGCCTGAGCTTCAGCCTCGACCTTCTCCTTGCGGATCTGGGCTAGCAGAGCTTCGGCTTCAGCGCGCAGACGGGCGGCTTCGTCCAGGTCGCCCTGGATCTTGGCGGCCTTGGCGTCCAGTTGGCCGTTGACCAGCTTGGGCACGCCAGCGGCGATCAGGATGCCGAAGAAGATCAGCAGGCCGATGCCGACCCAGATCTCCGGGTTGGCGAAGCTCCAGATGCCGGGTTCGAAGATCAGGTTCATCAGGCGGCTCCCTTGGCGGCAGTCAGTTCAGCAGCCGTTGCGGTCTTGCCGGTCAGACGCTCGACGATGGCGGCGGTGGTGTCCGCAGCAATGGTCGAGACATTGGCCATGGCGGCGTCGCGCGTCTTGCCGATGGAGGCTTCCGCCTCGGCGATGCGGGCGTTGACGACGGCTTCTTCCGCTGCCTGACGGGCATTGGCTTCTTCCGTGACGCGCGCCTTGGCGGCGGCGGCGGTGGCGCGGGCGTCGGCGCGGGCCTTGTCGACCTCGGCCTTGGCCGCAGCAGCCTGTTCGGCCGCTTCAGTCTGGACCTGGCGAGCCGTGGCGACGGCGCTGGAAATCGTATCGCGGCGCTCGTCCATCACGCGACGCAGGCGCGGGCCGAAGACCTTGGCGATCAGGATATAGAGGACGAAGAACAGGACCAGCAGATAGCCGATCTGACCGGCCCAGTGCTCAGTCTGGAACTGGGGCAGACCGCCGCTGCCGTGGCCTTCAGCCTCGGTCGTGGCGTGCGTGTCGTGAGGATTGGGAGCGGCCATGGTGTCCGTTCGTTCGTAAAAGCAGAAAGGCGGCGGCGACCTCAGCGAGAGACCGCCGCCGCCCTGAATCCTAAGAGATTAGGAGTTCAGGATCAGGATGCCGAGCACGAAGGCCAGGATGCCCAGAGCTTCGGCCAGAGCCGCGCCCACGAACAGGTTGCCGACTTGCGAGCCAGCGGCCGACGGGTTGCGCAGGGCGCCGTTCAGGAAGTTGGCGAAGATGTTGCCCACGCCGATGGCCGAACCGATCATGCCGAGGGTGGCCAGGCCGGCGCCGATGTACTTGGCGGCTTCAGCTTCCATGGTGAGTATCCTTGTTTAAGTCAGGTTGATTGAAAACGGAGAGTTCGGACTGAGGTCCGGCCTTAGTGGCCTTCACCCAGGTTGACCACATCATTGAGATAGATGCTGGCCAGAACGGCGAACACGAACGCCTGCAGGAAGGCGACGAGGAATTCGAGGGCGGTGATGGCCACGACGCCGACCATCGACAGGGCGGCGACCGGCAGACCCCAGATGCCCAGGCCCTCGCCGACGAAGGCGCCAGCGCCCAGGGCGACGACGAAGCCGGCGAAGATCTTCAGCGCCACGTGGCCGCCCAGCATGTTGCCGAACAGACGAAGAGCCAGGGTGACCGGGCGCAGCAGGAAGGACAAGAACTCGATCGCGCCGACGACGGGGCGCAGGATCAGAGGCGCGCTCATCGGCCAGAACAGCTTGAAGAAGCCCAGGCCGTTCTTGATGAAGCCCACGCCGATGACCAGCAGGATGGTCAGGGCCGCGAAGGTGACCGTGACGGCCAGTTGCGACGTCGGGGTGAAGCTGAGGAACATGCCCAGCAGGTTCATCGCCAGCACCAGCAGGAACAGGGTGAAGACGAACGGGAAATATTTGCGGCCGTCATGGCCGATGATCGAATCGGTCACGCCGTCGATCATGTCGAACAGGCTTTCGCCCGCCGCCTGCAGACGCCCCGGCACCACCTTGGCGCCCGAGGTCACGAACTGCATGAACAGGACAATGGCCACAAAGGCAGCCGTCATCGCGATGTGCGAGTTCGTGATCGCCAGTTCGGTATGACCGAACACGGGCAGATTCACTGCGCCGAGGTCGACGACCTTCTGAATCTGAAACTGATGAATCGGATCGGCCATAAGCCTATCGGTCCTCGTCTTCCTCGTCGTCGAACGGGATCGAATTTGCTTCGAGACCGCTCGCCTTCGCTTGCGCCATCAACCGGTTGGCTGTGCGGCGCGCCATGTAAATCGACAATGCGAAGCCCAGAAGGACACCGCTTATCAGCCCCCACGGATTGGTCCCGAACAGTCGGTCCGCTCCGAAACCCAGCCCCAATCCCAAAAAGACGCCGCCGAGCAATTCGGCGATGATCTTGTAGGCCTGGCTCGAAACCGCCTGGGCCGAGAGGGCTTCAGACGTCTTCGGAGCCGTGGCCTCCGCCAAGTCGGATGCACGTTTGTTGAGGCGCTTGATCGCCTCTTCACGCGATTCCGTCGGGGTGGTCATGGGTTTGTTGCTCAGCGTCCCGGCTGAGCCGCGACGGGGTCTGAATTCGGCGCGGAAACTAATCGTGAGCGGCTGCTAGGTCAAGGCGTCGTGATCACTCTCTAAACCTTTGTAGAAGTTCGACTTTCGTCGATTGCGGACTTGCCGTGACGATGCGCCGCTCTTTCCGGTGAGAGAATCTGTTGTGCGCAACCCCTTGTCCAGATGGCGATATCGACCACGAAAGACTAGGTTCCGGGCATGAACGCCCACGTCCCTCCGCCCGCTTCGCCATTGCGCCCCATTTCCGTCCGTCTGGCGACGCCGCGCGGCTTCTGCGCCGGGGTGGATCGCGCGATCCAGATCGTCGAGCGGGCGATCGAGAGATTCGGCGCCCCCGTCTATGTGCGCCACGAGATCGTCCATAACCGCCATGTCGTTGAACGGCTGAAGGCGATGGGCGCCGTCTTCGTCAAGGAACTGGACGAATGCCCCGACGACCGTCCGGTCGTCTTCTCGGCCCACGGGGTGCCCAAGTCCGTGCCCGCCAACGCCAAGGCGCGCGAACTGCTGTTTCTGGACGCCACCTGCCCGCTGGTGTCCAAGGTCCACGTCGAGGCCGAACGCCATCATGATGCAGGTCGTCACATCATCCTGATCGGCCATGCAGGCCACCCCGAGGTGATCGGCACCATGGGGCAGTTGCCTGAGGGCGCCATCAGCCTGGTCGAGACCGAGGCCGACGCCGAGGTCTTTGAGCGCCCCGGCGACGCGCCCCTGGCCTATGCGACCCAGACCACCCTGTCGGTGGACGACACGGCGGGCATTCTGAAGGTTCTGAAGCGTCGCTTCCCAGAACTGCCCGACCCGCACAAGGAAGACATCTGCTACGCCACCACCAACCGTCAGGAGGCGGTGAAGACCCTGGGCGAAGGGTGCCAGCTGGTGCTGGTGGTCGGGTCCAAGAACTCGTCCAACTCGGCCCGTCTGGTCGAGGTGGCGGTGCGCGCGGGCGCTCATGCCGCCTATCTGGTCGATGACGCGTCCCAAGTGGACTGGAGCTGGTTCGACGGAGTTCAGACCGTCGGCGTCACCGCCGGAGCCTCCGCCCCCGAGCCGTTGATCGAGGCCCTGGTCGACGCCATCCGCGCCCGTTTCGACGCCACGGTCACCGAGGACGGCGGCGCGCGCGAGACGGTGACCTTCAAACTGCCGCGTCTGCTGACGGCTTGACGGCGGGTTGAAGCGGCAGGGTTACGCGAAACAGGCTGCCCTGCCCCGGCGTGCTGGTGACCTCGATCCGTCCTCCCATCAGGGCCGCCAGACCATGAGCGGCGGTCAGGCCCAGACCCAGTCCCTCGGCGCTGCGGGTATTGCTGTCGTCGCCCTGGGTGAAGGCCTCGAACAGGCGTTCAAGCTCGGTGGCGGGCATTCCAGGCCCCGTGTCCTCGACCTCCAGCACCAGACCGTCGTCGGCGATGGCGCGCAGGGTCACACCGCCCTTGCGCGTGAAACGGATGGCGTTGTCCGTCAGGGCCGCCAGCAATTTCTCGACATGGATGGCGTCGCCCAGCCACTCGCCCTTGGCCGCCTCGATCTTGAGTTTGAGCCCCTTGGCGCCCGCCGCGCCGCGATAGTCCGAAGCTAACCGCCGCAGCAGGTTTTCAGGACGGAAGGGCCGCGTCTCCAGCGTCACCGCCCCGTCGCGCAGGCGCACCACGTCCAGCAGTTCCTCGATCAGACGCAACTGCTGCTGGCCCGACGCCTTGAGGATATCCAGCCGGTCGCGCTGTTGCGGGGTGACCAAGTCGGCGCCGATCACCTCGGCCATGCCGAGCACTCCGTTCAGGGGCGTGCGCAGTTCGTGACTGATGTTGGACAGGAAACGCGTCTTGGCCGCATTGGCCGCCTCGGCCCGCTCCAGCGCCGCCGACAGGGCGGATTCCGAGGCCCGCAGACGGCGCACGTCACTGACCATCCGCCCCAACAGCACTGCGCCGCCGATGATCATGACCGCCAGCAGCAGCAACATCAGCGACCCGGCCTGAGTCAGGATCTGATAGCCGGGACGCTCGGGCTTCCAGACCACCTTGCCCAGCAACTGGCCCTGCCCGTCCCGCACCTCGACCCCGGCCATGCCGTCCGGCGTCGGCGCGTCGCCCGGCTGGAACTGCACATCCTCCAGCGAGAAGCGCGTCTTCAGCGGGGTGATTTCGGCAGGAAAGGATTTGAACGACGCCACCACCGGATCAGCGGCGGGGACCGGGCCATCGGCCGTGTGACGCACGACGGTCGAGACGCCCAGCAGATAGACCGTCCCGTCGATCCGCACGAAGGCCGACTTCAGCCGGACGGCGCCCATGGCCACCGTCGAGGCGTCACGACCGGCCGCATCGGCGCGAACCTGATCCACCAGCGGTCGCGCCGCACGGGCGAACGGGTCATCGGCGCTGGCCCCCGCAGGCGTCCCATCCTTGCTGATGCGGAACAGGCGGCCCGCGCTGTCATAGCCCAGGGTCGCCAGATGGCTGTGCTGCGCCTCATAGAAGCCGCCGAGAAAGCGATCGAACCAGACGTCGTCGCCCACAGACATATGGTCGACGGCCTCATTCCACGTCGACGCGGTCGTCAGGTCTTCGCCGACGATCTCCAGCGCGCGACCGAGGCGCAGTTGGACCAGCTTTTCTTCTTTGACACGCTGGTGGGCGTCGATGCCCTGACTGACCACGCCCAGAATGGCGACCATGCCGATCGCCGTCGATACAATCAGGATCACCGCGATCCTGAAAGCGCCCCACGCGCGCGCGCTCGACTTTACTGAAACTCTGCCCATTGTCGGACGCCCCTAGCCGATGTCCGATAAGACAAGATGAATGGTCGCGAGATTCAGCGGTCCTCGGCGACAAAATCCTGGGCGAACTCGGGCGCGTCGTCTTCCAGAGGCAGGCTGCCGTCCTCGTCGTCGGCCTCGGACGCCTTGGTGGGATCGGGAACTTCGAACCCGACCGGCAGGGACAGGTCCAGCAGACCCGCCGCCTTCATCTCCTGCACGCCGGGCAGGTCGTACAGGGTCGCCAGCCCGAAATGCTCAAGGAACCGGTCCGTCGTAGCATAGGTGACGGGGCGGCCCGGCGTGCGCCTGCGCCCCCGCAGCCGCACGAAGCCCATCTCCAGCAACAGGTCCAGCGTGCCCTTGGAGATGGTGACGCCGCGGACGCTCTCGATCTCGGCGCGGGTCACGGGCTGGTGGTAGGCGATGATGGCCAGGGTCTCCAGCGCGGCCTTGGACAGACGGCGCGGCTCCTCGCGCTCCTGCGTCATCATGAAGGCCAGGTCCGGCGCCGTGCGGAACCGCCAGCGGTCGGCCACGCACTCCAGTTCCACCCCCCGCCCCTCATACCGGGCGCGCAGGCCAGCGATGGCGCGGGCGACATTGCAGTTGTGGGGCAGACGGGCGGCGATTTCGGCGGCGGTCAGGGGGCCGGCAGCGGCGAACAGCAGGGCCTCGACCCGGCGCTCGATCTCGGCCTCGTCGGGCTGGAAGGACAGGTCGCTCACGGCGTCAGCTCCAGCGGCTGGCCGTTTCCACGCCGCTTCAGGAACAGTTCGGCGAACGCCTCTGCCTGCCGGATGTCCATCGCCCCCTCCTTCACCAGCTCAAGACTGGCTGACAGCGTAGAGGCGGTATAGCTGGCCTGACTGGGGCCGTCCTCATCTTCGCGGACGGGGGCGACACGGTCCAGCGGCGTCCAGTCGGCCAGTTTGGGCATGATTTCCCGCAGCCAGTCGCGGGCGGCTTCAAGCTGGAAGGCCTCGACCCGCTGGCCGGGGGCGTAGCGACGGGCCTCCTCGCGGCGGCGTTGAACCACATAGGCGCTCATCAACTCATACAGGCTGGCGTCGATGCGGTCGGACGGCACGATCACCGTGGCCTCCGGGTCGCCGCGCGTGAAGACGTCGCGTTTCAGCTGAGGCCGCGCCATCAGCTGCTCGACCGAACGCCGCATGGCCTCCAGCTTCTGCAGACGGAAGGCCAGTGCGGCCGCCATCTCCTCGGCAGGCGGCTCCTCGCCCTTGGTCTTTTCAGTGCGCGGCAGCAGCAGGCGCGACTTCAGATAGGCCAGCCACGAGGCCATCACCAGATAGTCCGCCGCCAGCGCGAAATTGCGTCGCCGCGCCTCATGCACGAAGGCCAGATACTGTTCCGCCAACCGGGTGATCGACAGCTTCAGCAGGTCGACCTTCTGGGTCCGCGCCAGAGCCAGCAGGACGTGCAGAGGCCCTTCGTAGCCATCCAGATCGACGACGAAGGCCTCGCGCTCCTCGACCTCCTCGGCGTTGAAATCCAGATTGGGCTGGAACGACTCGGTCATGCGGGACTAGGCCTGCGCCTCCCCCACGTCCGGCCCCTTCTTCACCTCCAGCCTGCCGCCCAGCGACTGGAAGAACCGCGCCTGCGCCGCCGCGGCATCCAGCGGTTCGGGCGTGCGCACGATGCGGGCCAGCGCCGCCTCGGCGCGGGTGCGGGTCTTGCCTTTCAGCCTGCCCGTCGCGTCTGCGACTTCCTGCATTTCCGACAGGACACCATTGCAGTGCAGAACGACGTCGCAGCCAGCAATCAATGATTGATTTGCGCGCTCACCGAGTGATCCCTTGAGCGCCTGCATCGACAGATCATCGGTCAGGATCAGGCCGCTGAAGCCCAGATGCTCGCGCATCAGACGCACCGCCTTCTTGGACTGGGTGGCGGGGCGTTTGCGGTCGATGGCGGTGAAGACGATGTGCGCCGTCATGGCCAGCGGCATGTCGGACAGGGCCTTGAACGGTGCGAAATCCCAACCGTCCAGTGTCTCGAAATCGGCATCGACTGTCGGCAGGTCTTTATGGCTGTCAGCCAGCGCGCGGCCATGTCCCGGCATGTGTTTGATGCAGGGCAGAACCCCGCCCGCCAGCAGCCCCTCCGCCGCCGCCCGTCCCAGCAGGGCCACGGTCTGCGGATCACGGCCATAGGCGCGGTCGCCGATGATGTCGTGGGCGTCGGGCGCAGGCACGTCCAGCACCGGCAGCAGGTCGACGTTTATACCGACCTCGCGCAGATCATGCGCCATCAGCCGTGCGCCCAGACGCACCAGATCGCGTGCGTCCTGCGGGTCATTGGACGCCTTCAGATAGGCGTCGCCCGGCGGATATTTGGGCCAGTGCGGCGGCCCCATCCGCTGGACCCGCCCGCCCTCCTGATCGATCAGGATCGGCGCATCGGGGTCGCTGATGGCGGCGCGCAGTTCATCCGTCAGCGCCCGCACCTGATCCGGCGTGTCGATATTGCGCCGGAACAGGATGAAGCCCCACGGCCGCGCCTTGGCGAAGAAGGCCCGTTCGTCCTCCGTCAGCCGGTGACCGGCGCAGCCGTAGATGGCGGCGGACGTCACCGAACGATGCAGTCCCGGCCCGCGGCCTTCAGCGCATTGCAGAAGGCGACCGCGCGATCACGCGACAGGCCCGAGAAGGTGGTGCGGTACAGGGTCGAACCGTTGGACGAGGTCACCTCTGTCACGCGCTTCTGGGCGCCCGAGGCGTACTGACCGAAACGACCTGCGACGGCGGCGTATTCGCGGTCCGCGATCTCGGTCGAGGAGAAGGCGCCGATCTGGACGCCAGACGAGCCGGTCGCGGCGACGGGCGCAGCAGGCGTCGGAGCGGGCGCCGGACGCGGCGCCGGGGCCGCCTTGGGCGCAGGGGCGGCGACGGGCGCGGGCGCAGGACGCGGCGCCGGTGCGGTGGGCGCAGGGGCGGCAGGCGTCAGGCCCTGGCCGGTCGGGGCGACAGGCGGCGGGGCGACAGGACGCGGCGCGGGCGCCTCTGGCGGCGGGGTGAAGGTCACCGGCGCATCGGTCGATTCCGTCTCGTCGCGATAGACGCGGATGCCGGCGGCGGGATCGATCGGCTGGGCGTCGATGGGCGCAGGCGACTTCAGTTCGCCGACGGGCTGGCCGACAGCAGGCGGCGCGTCGTTGGAGGCGCGCATGCCCGAACGATAGAAGAAGATCACAGCGACGATCAGCAGCAGCAGCACAGCCGCGCTGACGATCAGGGTCACCGGCGGCGCCTTGCCCCCGCCCGAGCCGACATTGCGGCCGCTGCGCGGATCATAGGAGTTGCGGCGGAACGGCAGGTCGTCGTCGGTCGGCGGCGTATAGGCGCCACGTCCGGGCTTGTTGTCGTCATCAAAAGACATGGTCGCGCTCCGCCGTATGTCCGACGCCGCGAATCAGACGCGCCGGACGTTAATCCTAATACGCCCCACGGGACTTTCGAATCACAGATCGAGCGCGAGGTCGAGGCTGAACAATTTCTGGTGGACTTCTATCGCATAGCGGTCGGTCATTCCGGCGATATAATCGCACACGGCCCGCGCCCGCAGCGTGCGGTCGTCGGTCAGGGCGGGCACGCCCCACTCGGGCGGCATGACCTCAGGCTCGGCCATGAACAGCTCGAACAGTTGCGACAGGACGCGGCGCGCCTGACTGCGGGTGCGGTTGACGCGGTAATGGCGATACATCCGCTCGAACAGGAACTTGCGCAGCACCGCCAGATCGCCGTGCATGGAGCGCGAGAAGTCGACCATGGTCCGGTTGGCCGTGCGCACATCCTCGGTCGAGGTGATGCGGTCCTCTTCCAGACGGCGCGCGGTTTCGGCCAGCACGTCCTCGACCATGACGCCGATCATGCGCCGCACGGCCTCGATCCGCAGCATCCGCTCGTCGATTCCGGGCCAGTCGCGCCGCACCGAGGCCAGCATCGGGCCGATGATCGGGATCTGGTCCAGATCGGCCAGGGTGATCAGGCCCGCCTGCACCCCGTCGTCCACGTCGTGATTATTATAGGCGATGTCGTCGGCGATGGCCGCGCACTGGGCCTCCAGCGAGGCGAAGGTGCCCAGACGCAGGTCCCAGTTCGCCTCTCCGCCCGCGCGATAGGGCCGCACCACCGACCAGGCCGGTTCGTCCAGCCGGTGCGACACCGGGCCATTGTGCTTGATGACGCCCTCGACCGTCTCCCAGCTCAGATTCAGGCCGTCGAACTGGGGATAGCGGTTCTCCAGTTCGGTGATGACGCGGAAGCTCTGGACGTTGTGATCGAAGCCGCCGTGGTCGGCCATCTGCACCACCAGTTCGTCCTCGCCCGCGTGGGCGAAGGGCGGGTGGCCCAGGTCGTGGGCCAAAGCGATGGTCTCGGCCAGATCGTCGTCCAGCCGCAAGGCATGGGCCAGCGACCGCGCGATCTGGGCCACCTCCAGCGAATGGGTCAGGCGGGTGCGGTAATGGTCGCCCTCATGCGCGACGAAGACCTGGGTCTTCTCCTTCAGGCGCCGGAAGGCCGTTGCATGGATGATGCGGTCGCGGTCGCGGGCGAAGGGCGTCCGGGTGCGGCTGGGCGGCTCGAAGAAGCGGCGGCCCAGGGTCAGTTCGGGGCGTTCGGAGAAGGTCGCGCGGTCTGAATGGCTCAACGGATCAACTTTGCAGCGGGCGACCCTTTGCGATTGGCCGCACGCGCCTCATATAGACACCTGTGAGCACCGTCCAATCCACAGAACCATCCACACCCGCCTTCTCCGTCGCCACGCGCGCACCGGAGGGCATCACCCTGGCCGCCAGCGCCGCCAAGCGCCTGGCCAGACTGGGCGCCGCCGAGGGCAAGACCCTGCTGCTGCGCGTGGCGGTCGATGGCGGCGGCTGTTCCGGCTTCCAGTACCGGTTCGAACTGATCGAGACGGCGGAGGACGACGACCTGCGGATCGAGGCTGAGGGTCAGGCGGCGGTGATCGACCCTGTGTCCGTGCCTTTCCTGAAGAACTCCCAGATCGCTTATGTCGACGAACTGGCGGGCGCACAGTTCGTGGTCAACAACCCCAACGCCTCGTCCAGTTGCGGCTGCGGCGTCAGCTTCGCGATCTGAGCATCCGCCATTCGGACCGGTCCGAATTAGGACTGGACTCTAACTGCAATCTCGCCGTTACATGAGTTCGCCCTGGGAGGGGCAGACACATGGACAGATTGCTCGTGCCGTCACCGCGGCCTTTTTCTGTTTCGCAAGCGTTATGGACCGGGCTGCGCATTCTGTACGGCGGCTATTTCATCTTTGCCGTCATCCTGATCGCCGTGAAGTTCGGCGGACAGCAGCCGCCCGTCGATCAACCCAAGGCCCAGGCCTTTTTTGACGGCCTGAACGCCAGCGGCTTCGTCAATCCGCTATTGTCGACCTTTCATGTGCTGGGTGGGCTCAGCCTGTTTCTGAATCGTACGGCGCCGCTGGGCGTGGTGTTGTTGGCGCCCGCCGTGGCAGGCATCTTCTTCACCCATCTTCTGCTGACCGGGGACTGGCCGGTGGGCGTGGTCTGCGCCGCGATCTGGCTTCTGCTAGCCTTGCGCTATCGCGACGCGTTCACGCCCCTCTGGTCCTACCGCGACTGACACGCCTTCGCCGTCGTGGCGGCGAGACTTGCATTTAGGACAATTCCTAATTAGGAACACTCCTATGAACACCCTGTTCAAGGCCCTGTCCCATCCCGTCCGCCGCCGCATCATCGCCATGCTGCGCAGCGGCCCTCTGGCGTCCGGCGACATCGCCGCCGCCTTCGACATGAGCTGGCCCACCATTACCGGCCATCTCAACGCCCTGAAGGAAGCCGGTCTGGTCAGTCCCGAACGCGAGGGCCAGACCATCCGTTACCGGCTGGAGATTTCGGCGGTCGAAGAGGCCATGGCCTTCCTGATGGACATCGCCGGAACGGGAAAGCCCGCCCCCATCCCCATGACCAAGACTGAAGGGAACCGCGGATGAAGGACCGCCTGTCGCTGCTGGATTATCTGACCGTCGCCGTCTTCACGCTGCAAGGCGCCTTCGCCCTGCATATCGGGTTGAACGGCCCGACAACGCCGATCCCGGTGCATTTCGGCCCGGATCTTCGGCCGGATCGCTGGTCAGACCGCACCGAACTGGCCCTGACGCTGGGCGGCATAGCCATGCTGGGACTGATCCTGTGCGTCGGACTGGGTCTTGGCGCCATGCGGGCCGAGGCGGCAGGCGATCAGTCGCAAAAGCGGTCGTTGAGGATCGGACAAGGCATCGGCCTGTTCACCCTGACCATAGTCGGCGTTCTCATCGCCTGGGCCAGTCTGGGGCATACAAGTTTGGGGCAGACAGATCTGGAGGCGCGCGGCGGGGTCTTTATGGGCGGCCTGTCGCTGGTCTTCGTGGGCGTCGGCGCCTTTATCGGGCGGGTGTCGCCCAATCCCTTCGTCGGGGTTCGCACACCCTGGGCGTTCAAGAGCCGTCTGGCGTGGGATCGCTCCAATCGTCTGGCCGGAAGACTGTTCTTCCTGATCGGCCTGTGCGGCCTGATCGCCGCCCCTGTCGCGCCCCAGCCGTTTGGCGTCACCGCCCTGACCGTCAGCATCATTGCTGTCGGCATCATTGCCGTCTTCGAAAGCTGGCGCGTCTGGCGCAACGATCCCGACCGCCAGCCCTTCTGACACCCTTCGCGAACGGAGACTGACCATGTTGAGCCTGATCCTCGCCGCCACCCTGACCAGTGCGCCTGTCGCCACAGAGGTCACCCTGCCCGCCCAGCCTGCGCCGCTGCACGGCACGCTGCTGACGCCCGAGAACGCCAGTGCGGTGGCGGTGATCCTGCCCGGATCAGGCCCCACAGACCGGGACGGAAACAGCCCGATGGGCGTCCGGGCCGGAACCTATCGTCTGCTGGCCGAGGGGCTGGCGGGGCAAGGCATCGCCACCGTCCGCATCGACAAGCGTGGCATCGCCCAGAGCGCAGCGGCAGGCGCCGATGAGGCCGCCCTTCGCTTCACCGACTATTCCACCGACGCCCGCGCCTGGGCCGCCGAGGCCGCATCGCGCGCGGGCAAGTCCTGTGCCTGGCTGATCGGCCACAGCGAAGGGGCGCTGGTCGCCCTGAAGGCCGTCGAAGGCGGCGACGACAAGATCTGCGGCCTGATCCTGCTGTCGGGCGCCGGGCGTCCAGCGGGCGTGGTGCTGCGCGAGCAGTTGGAGAACGGCCTGCCGGAGCCGCTGAAGACCCAGGCCTTCGCCGCCCTGACCGAACTGGAAGCCGGGCGCACCGTCACCGACACCCCGCCTGCCCTGGCCGCGCTGTTCCGCCCGTCGGTCCAGCCCTATCTGATCTCGTGGCTGCCGCTGGACCCCGCCGCCCTGATGGCCGCCTATGATGGACCGGTCTTCATCGGTCAGGGGACCACCGACATTCAGGTCACCACCACCGACGCCAACGCCCTGTCCGCCGCCGATCCAAAGGCGACGCTGAAACTGTGGGACGGGGTCAACCACCTGCTGAAGATCGCCCCCGCCGACCGCGCCACGAACATGGCCACCTACGCCAACCCCGACCTGCCGCTGGCGCCCGGCGTGGTCGAGGACGTGGCAGGGTTCATCAAGGCGCATCCAAGCCGCTAGATCATGCTTTAGACATGGCGCGCCCGCCCCGCGCCCAGCCCCAGCAGCATGATCGCCACGCACAGGACGCTACAGGCGATGAAGGACGCCAGCCAGCTGTGCGTCACATCATGCAGGGCGCCGACCGCCACCGGCCCGGTCGCCGACATCAGATAGCCGACGGCCTGAACCATGCCGGACAGGCGAGCCGTCTGGTGAGCGTTGCGCGCCCGGAGCGCGATAAAGGTCAGGGCCAGGATGAAGGCGCCGCCGATGCCTGCACCGAACAGGGCGATCCACAGCACCGCCAGCGTTGGCGCCAGATACAGGCCCAGTATGGCGACCAGCCCCATCACGCCCAGACCGGCGGCGATGACACGCTGATCCTTCATCCGCCCGATCAGCGGCGGCAGCAGCAGCCCCGGCAGGGCGGTGGCCAATTGCAGCACGCCGTGCAGGGAGCCTGCGGCGATGGGCGAATAGCCCTGACTGACCAGAATCGACGGCAGCCACGCGGCGACGGCGTAATAGGTGAAGGAGGTGCAGCCGAAGAACAGGGTGATCTGCCACGCCAGACCCGAGCGCCAGATGCTGCCGGAATGCAGCGGCTCGGCCGTACCGGCGGCAGGGGCGGAGTGGCGGCGCAGTTGCGGCAGCCAGGCGA
>NZ_JABAZW010000055.1:18784-26688 GCF_018608325.1 Brevundimonas sp.
CCAGACTGCTCAATCAAGCGAAAACCCGGATCACCAGAGGCGCCACCACCGCCGAGGCGACCGCCGACCCTATGCCCATGGTGATGGCGTAAACCGCCGTCAGGCGCGCGATCTGGTTGGGGAAATCCCGCTTCAGCAGGCTGGGCACCAGCGTGTTGCCGATGGCGATGCCCGCCCCCAGCACGGCTGTGCCGAAATACAGGCTCCACAACGGCCCGATGGAGCGGACGCCGATGCCGACCATCATCACGATCAGGGCCAGGAACAGCACCCGCTCCAGCCCGTACTCCTTGGCCAGCAGTGCCGCGAACGGCGACACCAGGCAGAAGGTCAGAAGCGGCAGGGTGATCAGCAGACCCGCCTGCCCCGCCCCGATGTGGAACGCCTGCTGGATCACCTCCAGCACCGGTCCGACCGCGGTGAACGGCCCCCTCAGGTTGGTGGCGAACAGAAGGACGCCCAGTATGATCCAGGCGGGATGGAGGCGGTGACGCTGAGGCATGGCGGGGTCCGATCTGTGCGCCCTCCAGATAGCAATGGCGGCGCTTGCCGGATTTGGATATTCAGTCAGATAATTTCTGAAACCGGCCAATCACGCTTGCCCTACCCCTTTGATCCTGACGAAACCGATCTGCCGGTCACGGCCATGCACCTGGAGGCGACGGCGCATGACCGCGAGGCGCCGATGCACGTGCATCGCAAGGGCCAGTTGGTCGTCACCCTGCGCGGCGGCGTGATCTGCCGCACCGAGGCCGGTCTGTGGATGGTGCCTGCGGGCAGCGGCGTCTGGGTGCCCGGCCATATCCGCCACAGCAATGAGATCACGGCCAACGGGCGCGTGGCTCTGCTGTTCATCGACCCGGAGGTCAGCGGCCTGCCGGACCGCTGCGCCACCCTGACGCTGACGCCGCTGGTGGTCGAACTGGTCCGGCATCTGGCGGAACGACCCGCTGCGCCATACCAGCCGGGCGACCACCTGCACCGCATGGTTCAGGTGCTGCTGGAAGAACTGCGCGGCATGGCGGTCAGCACCCTGCACCTGCCCATTCCCGACGATCCGGCCCTGCGCCACATCGCCGACGCCCTGATCCAGAACCCGCAGGACCGCGCGCCGGTGTCCGAATGGGCGCGGCGGGTGGCGATGAGCGAACGGTCCCTGTCGCGTCTGGTCGCGCGCAAGACGGCCATGAGCTTCGGCCGCTGGCGCCAGCAGTTGCAGATCATCATCGCCCTTCAACGCCTGTCCGAAGGCGCCTCGGTCCAGACCGTCGCCTACGACCTGGGCTATGAGTCCGTCAGCGCCTTCATCACCATGTTCAAGTCCGCCCTGAGCAAGCCCCCCGCCCGCTATGTCGCCGAAACAGCACGCGCAGGCGCACCGGCCGAAGACAGCGAAATCTAGGCCACACCCCACACGGCTCATGGCGGCTTGACTCATTTCGATGATTAGCTAATTATCACATCATGAGCCAGGTTTTCAAAGCCCTTTCCGACCCCACCCGCAGGCGCGTGCTTCAACTGCTGCGTCAGGGGCCGATGACGGCGGGCGATATCAGCGACCAGTTCGATGTCTCCAAACCGACCATGTCCGCACACTTCGCAGTGCTGAAGGAAGCCGATCTGGTTCACACGGAAAAATTAGGAAAATCAGTAATCTATCACCTGAAGCTGTCAGTGCTCGAAGAAGCCCTGCTCGGCTTCGTCCACTCGTTCGGCCTCGACGCCGAGGCGCCCACGTCAAAAAAGGAGACTGCACGATGAAGAAGGATCTGATCGGAAGCTTCGCCTGGGGCGGCGCCATCCTCGCCATAGCTCTGGCAGGCAGTTTTGCGCGCAAAATGGGCTATCTGGACCACGATACAGTCATACGCGTGGTTGTCGGCCTGAACGGTCTGATGATCGCATGGATGGGAAACCGGATGCCCAAGACCTTCGTGCCCAGCGCCAGCGCCCGGCAGGCCCGGCGCGTCGCCGCCTGGTCGCTGGTGATCAGCGGACTGATCTACGCCGGTCTCTGGGCCTTCGCCCCGATCCCGGTCGCCATAGCGGGCGGCAGCGCCGCGGTGATTGCCGGCATTGTCGTGACGATCGGCTACTGCCTGTCGCTGAAGGCGAGAGCCAGAACCGCCTGAAGCCCAGCCCCCTAACCCCGCCCGGCCCTGGCCTCGTCCGGGCGCAGGGTCAGGATGCGCACGCCGTCGCGCGTGACGGCGACGGTGTGTTCGAACTGGGCCGACAGTTTTCCGTCCTCGGTCACCACGGTCCAGCCGTCGTCCTCCGTGTCGACCTTGCGGGTTCCTTGATTCAGCATCGGCTCGATGGTGAAGACCATGCCTTCGCGCAGGGTCATGCCGGTCCCCGCCTTGCCGAAATGCAGCACCTGCGGGTCTTCGTGCATCTCACGCCCGATGCCATGGCCGCAGTAGTCGCGCACGACCGAGTATCCCGCCTGTTTGGCGTGACGTTCGATGGCCGCGCCGATGTCGCCCAGCCGCGCGCCGGGCCGCACGGTGCGGATGCCCTTCCACATGGCCTCATAGGTGGTGCGGACCAGACGTCGCGCCGCAGGGCCGACATTGCCGATCAGATAGGTCTTGCTGGAATCGGCGATGAAGCCATCCTTCTCCAGCGTGATGTCCAGATTGACGATGTCGCCGTCCTTCAGCACCTCGTCCGCCGACGGCACGCCGTGGCAGACGACCTGATTGCGCGAACTGTTCAGCACGAAGCCATAGCCATACTGCCCCTTGGACGCCGGACGCGATTTCAGCTCATCGACGATATAGGCCTCGACCAGATCATTGATCTGGAGCGTGGTCATGCCCTCCAGCGTCAGCCCGTCCAGATGGGTGAAGACCGAGGCCAGCAGACGCCCCGCCTCGGCCATCAGGGCCAGTTCTTCCGTGGTCTTGATCATGCCGCCGCGACCGGCGTGCTGGCGGCATCCACCCCCGCCGCCTTCAGCTCACGCGCCACCAACTCCTGAAACGTCAGGCCGGGATTGGTCTCGCACAACATGCCGATCCTGATCCAGAAAGCCGCCTGGGCGTTGATCGAGCGGTACGACGCCTTGCTGGCCCGGCGCAGCTGCTCATGCAGCTCATCCTCGATATTGACGATCCCCACCGGGCGCTCCTGAACATATACGTTTCGTATGCGCTTTATATATTCGGATACGAAAGCAGTTCAAGGTTACGCCGACGCGATCACGCATGTTGGAAACCCACATCCCCTCATGCTCAAGCGCGCCACGCAGGTGGTCATTCCACAAGGAGACATCCAAGACTTCGGCCAAGGGTGGAAAGCAGACCTTAGTGATGCCACCGTGAACCAGACCTCCGGAGGCTGCATGACCGACGACGCCACTGATCCAATCACGCCCGCCGAGATAGAGCATCGCGTTGATGAGATATGGGACGGATCATCCCTTGAGCAGCGCTACAACTATCTCGACTATCACTTCGAGATAGACGGAGCTTATTGCCGCGCTCGCACTTACCTCGATGATATTGGGACTGTGACGATCTTCGGCCCCTTCGATCACAGAGGCAGAATCTCGAAGATTGACCGTCCAGACCTTGAACGGGCGGCGGCCGCTTATTTGGCAAAGCGGTTCCCGAAAGTGAAGCGGCTCTAGAGTCCGCTAGGGGTCGAAAGCGGATAATGGTTCACGGGCGAAAATCAGAACCTATCGCCTCTTGATCCACCCGCCATTCCTCGCACCTCGCCATGGCGGAAGCAGGTGTTCTGGTGGTCGTTGACCATGCCGACGGCCTGCATGAAGGCATAGACGATCACCGGGCCGCAGAAGTTGAAGCCTCGCTTCTTCAGGGCCTTGGCCATGGCTTCGGACTGTTCGGTCTTGACCGGCGCCTCGCGGAAGTCAGTCCAGTTGGTCTGGATTGGTTCGCCGCCGACGAAGGACCACAGCCATTCGGAGAAATCCTCGCCATTATCCCGCATCTCCAGCCAGATCTGCGCGCCCCGGATGGCGGCGTTGATCTTGGCGCGCGAGCGGATGATGCGGGGATCATTCAGCAGGCGCTGGATATCCTCTTCGCCATAGCGGGCGACGATCTCTGGATCGAAATTGTCGAAGGCGTCGCGGATGCCCTCGCGTTTTCTCAGGATGGTGATCCAGGCCAGGCCCGCCTGAAACCCATCCAGGATCAGCTTCTCCCACAGTGCGCGCGGATCACGCTCAGGCACGCCCCATTCTGTGTCGTGATAAGCAATGTAGAGCGGGTCCGTCGTCCCGCACCACCCGCAACGACCTTCGGCGTTTGAATCGGTCATGGCGGTAGGTTGCCAGTTTGTTCATGGCGTGGAAAGCCGAAACCCTCTCCCGTCGGGAGAGGGCTTGAACGCCCCAGAGTGCAGCGATCGGTCTGGCGTGAAAGGGTGAGGGCCTGCCTCAGTCCCGAACCAGCCCGCCGTCCACCACCAGATTCTGACCCGTCACTGCGCGGCTCCACGGGGAGGCGAAGAACAGGGCCGCGTCGGCGAACTCTTCCGGGGTGGTGACGGAGCGCAGCGGGGTCATGCCGGCGATCAGGTCGAAGACGGCTTCGGGTGTGGCGGCGCTGGCGTCGGTGGTGCGCAGAAGGCCGCCTGAGACCATGTTGACGGTGATGCCGTCAGGCCCCAGATCGGCGCAGGCCGTGCGGGTCAAGGACAGCAGGGCGGCCTTGGCGGCGGTGTAGTCGTGGTACGGCACGACGGGGTTCTGGAACAGGTTGGTGCCGATGTTGATGACGCGGCCGAACCGGCCTGCCGCCATGCCGGGCGTCGTGGCCTGAATGACGTTCAGGGCGCCGCGTACGACGGTCGAGAACTGGGCGGCCAGATCATCCCAACGGATGTCGGTCATCTGGGCGCGGGCGTCGCCGTTGAAGCTATAGTCCAGCGCGTTGTTGACCACGGTGGTGATGGCGCCGCCGAAATGGCTCTGAGCCTGAGCGACCATGGCATCGACCGCCGCGCGGTCGGCCACATCGGCCTGAAGGGCGATGGCGCGTTCGCCGATTTCGGCGGCCAGAGCCTGGGCCGCATCGCCGCTGTTGCGCCAGTTGATCACCACGCGGGCGCCTTCACGGGCGAAGGCGCGCACGGATGCAGCGCCGACGCCGCGCGCCCCGCCGGTGACGAGGACGATCTGCTCGGCGATCTTCATGGGTTCAGTCTCACGCGTTGGAGGAGGGGGCTTCCTCGCCCATCCAGGCGGGGCGATGCAAGCGCACAGGCCGCCCATCAACAGTCAGATCACCGTCCACCCGGTCCACGCGCAGCAGGGCCATGACCACGCCGTCTTGCCCGCTCAGCACCTGACCGGCGCGCAGTTCGCCGTTCAGCACCTCTGCGCCGAACGCGAAGGGGGCGCCGTCAAAGGTCAGGGGCATCATCCGGTTCTTGATCGTGCCCCGTCGCTTCATGCGCGAGGTCGTCTCCTGGCCGATGAAACAGCCCTTCCTGAAGTCGATGCCGTTCAGCAGGTCGAAGTCGGCTTCGATGGGATAGGTCTTGTCCTGCGGCGCGTCATTGGTCGGATCGGGCACGCCGACCGCCAGACGATGATGGTTGTAGTCGTCCTCGTTCGCGTCCGCCGCCGCCTCGCCATACAGGCGTCCGCCCAGCGCAGGCGTGCGCGGGTCGTCGATGAAGCCTTCCTCGGGGATGGGCCAGCCCGCATGGACCGGGCGGTCGTCGGCGGCGATCTCGACCTTGGCGCGCAGTTTGTACATCGACAGGCGCTGGATCAGGGCGTCGCGTCGCTCGGCGGCGACGTCCAGCAACACCCCATCCTCGGTCCCCAGAATGAACAGGTCGAACAGCAGCCGTCCCGGCGGCGACAACAGGGCGCCGAAACGCAGCTCCCCGGCGGTGATCGTCTCCACATCCTGCGTCAGCAGATTGTGCAGGAAGGGGCGGGCGTCAGGGCCGGTGACGGCGATCAGGGCGCGGCTGGACAGAAGGGCGACAGGCATAAGGCCAAGATAGGAGGACGAGGGCGGACGCAGAAGGCGCCGCGACGAAAAAGCAGGGTTCGCTTTTATCTGTTCAGTTCACCGCATACCGCGCCGTGACCCCGTCTGGCTGGAAGTCGTGTTCAGCCAGCTTGTCCAGGGATTGCAGCACGCGGTCCACGAAGGCGGCGTGATCGCCTGCTTCGATGGCGGGGCGCAGCCAGTCGGTGACCATGGCGCGGGCCGGATAGGTTCCGACCGGGCCGGGGATGGACAGGGCGACCTGGATGCCCTCGGCGATCCATCCGGCGACGGTGGCGAAGAAGTCCTCGTCGCCCAGAAACTCGGTCGGTCGCACGACGTACAGGGTGATGATCCCATCCTCGACGCCGTCGGGGCGGACGATGACGCCGCTGCGGTCGGGGCGCCAGTCATCAGACAGCTCGACCACACGCCACAGGCAGAACCAGACGCGGCAGGTCTGGGGGCGGATCGCGTGAACCGAACAGCCCGCCCCGTCGACGCAATAGGCGCACAGTTCGCCCGTCGGCTTGGCCAGTTCGGGCAGGTTCAGCGGAATGACGCGGCAGCACTCGACGCAGCCGCCGCAGTTCCGGTCCGGCAGCAGGGGAAGGCTCACCCTAAAGTGCGCTCAAGCTGGGCGATGCGGCGGTCCATGTCGGCGACCACGTCTTCCAGCCGCTTCTTCTCCGAAACCATGTCCACCGGCGTCCCGTCCTCATAGGAAATGGTCGCGCCCTTGGCGATCAGGTCCAGCCGGTAGATGGCCGTGACCCGCTGCGCCTTGAAGCGTTCGAGGGCGGCGGAGGCGGCGGGATCGGTCGTTTTGGTCATGGACAGGCTCTAAACCATAGGCCCAGCCTGTGGAAACAGTCGTTTGCCGATGAAGCCGGGGCAGAATCCCTGTAACAATCAACGAATGATCGGGCGTTTCCCCATCCTCTATATCGCCGAGGCGGACGCCGAAGACGCTGTGCTGTCTTCGGGCGTGCTCGCTCATCTGGTCGACAGCCTGCCCAATGCCAGCTTCACCATCGTCGGATCGGCGGCGTCCGCGCCCCTGTTCGCCGACACGCCGCGCCTTGCAAAACTGATCGTGCTGGAGCGCGAGGGCCATTTCGAATGGATCGCCCTGTGGAATCAGGTGCGGGCGACCAAATGGGGGCTGGTGGTCGACATGCGCGGCTCGACCCTGTCGGGCAAGCTGCGGCGTCAGAAGCGGGCCGTGCGGGGCAAGGATGAGCCGGGCGTTCACGCCGTGGTCGCCGCCGCCGCTGTGCTAAAGCTGGAAGCCGACGAGGCCCCTGCGCCGAAAATTTTCACCTCGGAGCAGACGCTGGCCGAGGCGCGGGCGCTGTTCCCGACCACCGGCGGCGATGGCCCCATCCTGGCCATCGGGCCGGGCGTCGAATGGATGGGCAAACGCTGGCCCGCCGAGCGTTACGCCAAGGTGGCGACCAAGCTGCTGGCCGACGACGGGCCTCTGGCGGGCGGACGCCTGATGCTGGTCGGCGAGGAGTTCGACCGGGAGGCCGCCCACACCATCCGCTATGCCGTGCCGCGTGCGCGGGTGATTGAGCTGCAAGGCAAGCTGACACGGCTTCAAACGGCGGCGGCCCTGTCGCAGGCGGTGCTCTATATCGGCGCGGACTCGATCTGGACCCATCTGGCCGTGGCCTCCGGCGTGCCGACGGTGGCGGTGTTCGGCCCTTCGGACGAAACCACGCGCGGCCCATGGCAGGGCGCCTCCGTGCGCGGCCCCCGCACCTATGCCGAGTTCAAGGCGCTGGACCCGCGTCTGAATCAGGCGATCCAGCACATGATGGACCTGCCGTGGGAGCGTGCGTTGAAGGCGGCGGTGAAGCTGCTGAAGGCGCGGGGTTACTCACCTTTTTAGTGCGTCATCCTCGGGCTTGACCC
>NZ_JABAZW010000006.1:0-10909 GCF_018608325.1 Brevundimonas sp.
GCTCCAGGCCGGTTCGGCCTGCGGCCGCGCGATTGCGGGCGTTGATGAAGACGCGCTGGTCGTCACGCAGGGCAGCGGCGCCATTCCTGTCCAGTTCGGCCAGAAGTCGGCGATAGCTATTGGCGATGGACTGATCCAGTCGGCGCAGGTCCGGCGTCGTGCAGATGGCGCGGTCCACGGGCTGAGTGGCGCGGCTGCAATCGGCGGATTGCGGCGCGGACTGCGCCGTGGCCCAGCCTGCGGGGAGGGACAGCAGGGCGGCCAGCGCCAGTCGAGAAATAAGGGGCATGATGATCTCAGCTAAAGGCGGCGGGCGGGACTGAACCGATCATGGATGTATCCGTTCCCGCTGGGGAAGGGGGCGTGACCATGGCCGGCAGGGGAGGGCAGCCAACACAGGTTATCAGAATATGAGCGTCGCTCAATTAAAGAGTTGAAAAGTCGCGATGGGGCTTGCGTGTTATTGAGCGTTGTATAATAAATTGCACCAACAGTGATGCGAGGGGTCAGTGGGCGCATTCGCAGATGGATATAGGGAGGTAGGCGTGCCGGTGTTGATGCGATCTTGTCTGGTGGCGGCTGTGCTGGTCGTCAGCGCTCCAGCCCTTGCGCAACCTGCTGCGCCAACCCCTGCGGCGGTTCAGAAATCACACGCCCGGTTCCAGACATTCTTTGAGGATTTCCGCACCGCCGTTCTGGCCAATGACCGCGATGCGGTGGCGGCGATGACCCAGTTCCCGTTCACCGATTATCGGCCGGGCAACTACTGTGAAGAGGGCGTGGCTTGCGAGATTTCACCCGCATCTGCGACCAGTCGCACCAAGGCGGAGTTTCTGGCGCGCTACGACCGCATCTTCACGCCTGCGGTGATCGCAGGCATCCGTGATCGCCAACTGCGGGCTTTCCAGAGCGGCGTTGATGACGGCGAGGTCGGCGGCCCCATCGTGCGCGGCGAACATATTCTGCAGCTTGATGACGCCGGGGATCAGCGCGTCTTTTCGCTACACGGCGGCGTCTACAAGCTGGACCGCATCCCCTTCTATTCCTGACCGAAAGGCCTGACCTATGGGTTTCAAGGACCAAATCGCCGCCGTCTGCGCAGCCGCTGGATTGGCGCTGGTGATGGCACCGGCGTCGCAGGCGGCATCGCCGACGCAGGCGAGGACGCCATCCAAGATCGACCGCATCTTCACCTCCGCCATGCTGGGCGGTGATGCAGCGGCGCTGGAGCGAGTGACAGGACGGGCCGCCCAGAACGCGGGCGATGTGCGTTATTACGAGGTCGAGGGGTGCGCCGTACAGGCCCTGGTGAGGGGCGGCAAGGTCGAGGCGCTGGCGATGGAAACCTCGTCTCGCTGCACCTTCAATGTGGATGCGGTGATCGGCGGTGACGCCATCGGCACGGCCAATATCATCCACTTCGCCGAGATATTCGACAATTTCCAGGATGGTGTGCTGACCGCCGACTGCCTGATGATGTGCGGCAATGCGGTCGAGCCTTCGATCCAGTACACCTTCAACGTCGGCCGTCGCGCCATGACCATCGAGACGGTCATGGTCACTCAGCCAGAGGCGACGGAACGTTGGCAAAAGGCGATGGTCGACGCCAAGGGGCAGGACTGGGTGGTCGACGCCTCGTTCAACTGCGACCACAGCTTCGACAGGATCGGCAAGGGGCTGTTCCGTCCGGCGCAGGCCACGCGGATCGTCGTCTGGGCCAGCCCGCCGCGCTTTGCCTGCAATGGGCCGCGGCCAATCTGATGATCAGGACATCCGCCATTCTGGCCGCCGTGGCCTTTGCATTTGCTGCACCGGGCATCGCTTCGGCCTGCATCGGACCAGCGGGACCGCCGCCGACGCCTGAGCAGAGAGAGGCGAACCTGCGTGAAATCCAGGCCGCGTCCTGGGCCAATGCGGCCCTGGTCTATGAGGCCGAGATCACCGAGAGCTTTATGGTCTTCTCTCAGGATGATCCGAGCCATCCGGGCATGGCCAGCGGAACCTATGTGCGCGCCAAGCCTGTGCGGGTGCTGAAGGGCGAGGGCGCGCCGCCTGAGGTGCAGTTTGCCTATGGCCTCGGCCCGGAATGCACGTTCGGACCCAGTTACAGTCCGCGTTCGCGAGGCGAGGGCAGCCGGTTCGTCTTCTACGCCTCTCGCCCGACCATTTCGTCCCAAGCCGACATCTTCTCCACCATGCCGGTGGACGCGCTGCTCGATGCAGAGACGCGCGTTGCCTTGGCGTCTGGGCGATAAGCCGCCTTAGATGCCCGATTTTTTGAGTTCATCCCGGCCCGTGCGGCCAAGGAAAGCGTCCCATGAAGAACAGTAAGCTGGGCATCGCCCTGACCGTCCTGGCCCTCAACATCGGTGTCGTCGCCTGCGCGAAGGCTGACGAGGACAGGTCCGACAAAAAGCCTGTCGAAGTCGCCGTTCAGGACCGGACGACCGCTTCCAAGATGGAGGCCGACAAGGCCGCAGCGCCTGCCGAGGCCGCCGGTGCGCCGGGCATTATGGCCTATGCGGGCAAGGACCCGTTTGATCCGGTCCAGGGCGTGTCCTTCTTCCAGAACAGAGCCGTGCGCGCCGCCATCGTCGCCTCAGGCGCACCGCGTGATGTGCAGCAGTTCGTGGTCTTCGACGGCAATGTCGTCGTCCCGATCCGCAGCACGATGGGGCGGCTGCTGGCGTCGGGCTATGATCCGGCGGGCGCAGGCGTGACCAACTGGGCCGTTCTGATGACACCCGCAGGCAAGGCCGCCGTCTGCTATTCCAGCGGCGAGAACCCCAATGCAATCACGGCGGACTGGTACTATGAGGGCGACATCGCCTTCACGCTGGAAGATCGCTGCCCGTCGCGGCCCGAGGACATCGAAAGCTTCAGCAACTGGCCCATCGGCCCGATTCCGGGCTGATCGGGTTCAGGCGCCGCGTTCCAGGCCGTAGAGGGCCTCGACAATGTCGTCCGCCTTCTTCTGGACCAGTTCCTGGGCGTCGTGGACGCCGCGATTGTAGAAGACGCCGCTGATCTCCTTGCTGATGAAGTCCAGCAGCATTTCAGCGGGCAACTGGCTCAGGTCCTGATCCAGCTCCTTGCGGAAATAGTCGCGCAGCTTGCCGGTGGCGGCTGCGCGCGCATCCTTGGACAGTTCGATGGGCTTCATCCGGTCACCTCCGCCAGAGCTTCTTCTGCCGCGACCCATGCTGACTCTGCAGCTTCCAGATCGGTCTGGGTCTTGGCGCGGGCGCGGGTCAGGCCTTCGATGGCCTTGGGATTGGAGACCGAGGCGTTGGCGATGTCGTCGTCGATGCGGGCGATTTCCGCCGTCAGTTGGGTCATCCGCTCTTCCGCCTTTTTGACGGCGTGTCGCAGGGTCGAGGGCGAGGGGCCGGACTTCTTGTCGTTCTTGCGGTTCTTGTTGTCCTGAACGGGCGCCTTGGCCGCTTCTTCCTTCTTGATCTGGCTGGGCTTGGACACGGCGGCCTTGGCGCGGTCGAGAACGAACTTGGCGTAGTCGTCCATGTCACCCTCATAGGGCTTCACCGTGCCGTCAGCGGCCAGCCACAACCGATCCGCGACCATTTCCATCAGCGAACGGTCGTGGGTAATCAGGATGACGGCGCCCGAATAGTCGTTCAGCGCGTCCAGCAGGGCGCGGCGGCTGTCGATATCCAGGTGGTTGGTCGGTTCGTCGAGGATCAGAACGTGGGGCGCATCCATGGCCACCATGTTCAGCAGCAGGCGCGCGCGCTCGCCGCCCGACAGGCTGTCGACCGTCGTCTCCTGCTTCTCATAACCCAACCCGAACTGCGCCAGCTTGGACCGGCGCGCGCTTTCGGGCGCATCCGGCATGGCGCGGCGGATGATTTCCAGCGGCGTATCGGTGGGGTCCATCGCCTCGATCTGGTGCTGGTGGAACCAACCCACCCGCATCTTCTTGTCGCGATGCAGTTCGCCCTCAGAGACGTTCAGGGCCCCGGCGATCATCTTGGCGAAGGTGGACTTGCCCGCGCCGTTGACGCCCAAGAGGCCGATCCGGTCGTCCAGATCCATGCGCAGGTTCAGGTTCCGCAGGATCGGCTTGCCAGTCTCGTACCCGACATTGGCCCGCTCCAGCCGGATCAGCGGCGGCGCCAGCGGGCGCGGCGGCGAGGGCAGGGTGAAGGGGGCGACGCGCTCTTCAATCGTGGTGGCGACCGGCTGCATCTTCTCCAGACGCTTCATGCGCGACTGGGCCTGAGCGGCCTTGGACGCCTTGGCCTTGAAGCGGTCCACGAAGGATTGCAGGTGGGCGCGTTCGGCGTCCTGCTTGGCCTTGGCCGACAACTGCAGGCGAGCCTTTTCGGCGCGCGCCTTTTCGAAGGCGTCGTAGTTGCCGGTGTAAAGCGTCAGGGTGTGGTTCGCGAGGTGCAGGATGTGGGTGCAGACCTCGTTCAACATTTCCCGGTCGTGGGAGATGATCAGGGCGGTGTGCGGGTATTTCTTCAGCCGCGCTTCCAGCCACAAGGCGCCTTCGAGGTCGAGGTAGTTGGTCGGTTCGTCCAGCAGCAGCATGTCCGGCTCTGCGAACAGGGCGGCGGCCAGGGCCACGCGCATCCGCCAACCGCCCGAGAACTCCGACATCGGCCGGGCCTGGTTCTCTTGGTCGAAGCCAAGGCCGACCAGGATTTCAGCAGCGCGCGCGGGGGCGGCGTCGGCGTCGATCTCGATCAGACGCGACCAGATCTCGCCCATCTCCTCCGGCTCAGCCGTTTCCAGACGGCCCAGCAGGGTGTGGCGTTCGACGTCGGCTTCCAGAATCGTGTCGATGACACTGACGGGCGTGGCCGGGTGTTCCTGATCGACCGAGCCGATACGGGCGGTTTTGGGCAGGCTGATTTCGTCGCCATTGGCGTTCAGTTCGCCCAGGATCAGCTTGAACAGCGTCGACTTGCCGATGCCGTTGCGGCCCACCAGACCGACCTTGGCGCCGGGCGGCAGGCTGACAGAGGCGTCGACAAGGAATTTGCGGCCCCAGGCGTTGAAGGTCAGGTCTGTGATCTGGAGCATGGAGCAGTCGAAATCTAAAATCGTCCGGATGCCGCCAGTCGCAGGGCGAGGAGCGTCACGGACACGAAAAAGGGACAGTTGGAAACTAGGGAGGTCGTCGCTATAAGCCCGCGACCCTCAAACTCCCAAACAAGAAGTCACTTCACCATGACCGAACGCACCTTCTCGATCATCAAGCCCGACGCGACGCGCCGCAACCTGACCGGCGCAATCAACGCTGTCATCGAAACCGCTGGCCTGCGCGTCGTCGCTCAACGCCGCATCAAGCTGACCGAAGCCCAAGCCAAGAAATTCTACGAAGTGCACGCCGAGCGTCCCTTCTACGGCGAACTGGTCTCGCAAATGATCGCCGAGCCGGTCGTCGTGCAGGTTCTGGAAGCTGAAGGCGCTGTCGCCAAGTACCGCGAAGTCATGGGCGCCACCAACCCGAACGACGCCGCTGAAGGCACGATCCGCAAGCTGTTCGCCCTGTCGATCGGTGAAAACTCGGTCCACGGTTCGGACTCGCTGGAAAACGCCGGCATCGAAATCGCCCAGTTCTTCACCGACGACCAGATCGTTGGCTAAGCCCTAATCGGCTTTGAACTGCTGAAACGGCCGGGCCAGCAATGGTCCGGCCGTTTTTCTTTGTGTCGTGACCACAAATGAAAACGGCCCCGGAGATTGCTCTCCCGGGCCCAGGAAGACGCGTTGATCGCCGGTCAGGCCGTCGATCACGGGCGCGGGCTGGCCGTTCAGTGACTTGTGATAGGCGTCCAGCGCCAGCAGCAGGCCGCCCAGGTCGGCGATGTTCTCGCCCATGGTCAGCTCGCCATTGACGTGCATGCCGGGCAGGGGCTCCAGCGAGTCATAGATGGCCCCCAGAACCTTGGCGCGCTCTTCGAAGCGGGCGGCGTCTTCCGGCGTCCACCAGTCACGCAACACGCCGTCGCCGTCGGACTTGCGGCCCTGGTCATCAAAGCCGTGGGTGATCTCGTGGCCGATGACCGCGCCGATGCCGCCATAGTTGACGGCCGCGTCAGCATTAGGATCGAAGAAGGGCGCCTGCAGGATGGCGGCCGGGAAGACGATCTCGTTGCGCGGCGGGTTGTAATAGGCGTTCACAGTCTGGGGCGTCATGCCCCATTCCAGCGGATCGACCGGCTGGCCGATCTTGGCGCGCTTGAAGGCCCATTCGAAGGCGCTGGAACGCTCGACGTTGCCGTAGAGGTCGTTCGCCGTCAGCTCCAGACCGTCATAGCTGCGCCACTTGTCGGGATAGCCGATCTTCACCCCGAACTTGGACATCTTGTAGAGGGCCTGCTGGCGAGTGGCCTCGCTCATCCAGTCCAGGTTCTTCAGACGTTCGGTCATGGCGGCGCTGATGTTGCCGACCAGCGTCTCCATCTGGGCCTTGGACGTGGCGGGGAAGTGCAGGCGCACATATTCCTGAGCCAGAACCTCACCCAACTGGCCGTCGACCAGGGCCACGCCGCGGTTCCAGCGCGGACGGTTCTCCGGCTGGCCACGCAGGGTCTTGCCGCGGAACTCGAAGCGCGAATCCACGAAGGCCTTGGACAGGTAGGGTGCGGCCTGATCGGCCAGCTGCGAGGCCTGCCAGGCCTTCAGCGTTTCGACCGGCGTTTCAGCAAACACCTGGGCGATGCCCGGAATGGCGGTGTTTTCCATCACCACCAGAGTGTCGACGTTGGCGATCTGGGCGCCGTCTAGGAAGGCGGCCCAATCAAAACCGGGCGCCTGTGTCGTCAGGTCCGCCACCTTGGTCGGGTTGTAGATCTTGTCGATCTGGCGACGTTCGACCGTGGTCCAGTGTTTCTCGGCGACCTTGGTTTCGAAGGCCAGAATGTCGGAGGCTGACTTGGCCGGGTCGGTCCAGCCGATGGCGGTCAGGGTGCGCGTCAGATAGGCCAGATAGGCCTCGCGCTGGCTGGCGAAATCAGGCTTCAGGTAATAGTCGCGGTCCGGCAGGCCCAGGCCGCCCTGACCCAGATAGGCCGAGTTCAGGTCCGGGTTCTGAAGGTCTTCGAACACATCGACGCCGAACAGCGAACCGCCGAACTTGGAATGGGACTGACCCATCAGGCGCGCAATGCCGGAACGATCGGTCACGGCCTTGATCGCGGCCAGATCAGCGGCCAGCGGCTGGGCGCCCAGTTGTTCGACACGGGCCTCGTCCATGAAGCTGGCGTACAGGGCGCCGACCTTGCGGGCGTTGTCGTTGGTCGGATTGGCGGCGCTGGTCTCGATGATGGATTTCAGCTGCGACTGGGCGTTCTCGTACAGGACGTCGAACGGGCCGAAGCGCGCCTTGTCGGCGGGGATTTCCGTCGTCCGCAGATAGGTTCCGTTCGCATATTCGTTGAAGTCGTCGCCGGGCTTCACCGCCGTGTCGCGGCCAGCCAGATCAAAGCCCCAGGCTCCGAACGGAGAGTGTCCGCTGGCGCCATGTGCATGATCCTGAGCCGAAGCACCGCCGCCTGTCAGAGCGACCACGATGCAGGCCGAGCAGGCGGCCATCAGACGAATGCGATTCATTTAGGGACAGATCCTGTTTCTATTGGGCGGCACCTTCGCGCCGGTGCGACAGGCTGTCGCATTAAGATTTGGTAATATAGGGCGCGCTCAGCCGCGCTCCAGACCCCGGCAGAAAACGTTCAACTGCTGCGGATAAAGGCTGTGTTCAGCGGTCTTGACCCGTTCCGCCAGCAGGGCAGGCGTATCGCCGCTCAGGATCGGCACACGCGCCTGACCCAGAATTGGGCCTTCATCCACGCCCTCGGTCACCAGATGCACGGTGCAGCCCGCCTCGGCGTCGCCAGCCGCGATCGCCCGCGCATGGGTGTCCAGACCGGGATAGAGGGGCAGCAGGCTGGGATGGATGTTCAGCATCCGCCCGCGCCATCCGCCGACCAGCCAAGGCGTCAGCACGCGCATATACCCGGCCAGGGCGATCACCTCGACCCCGGCGTCGCGGAGCGCCTGATCCACCGCCTTCTCGTGCGCCTCACGATCCTTGCCGAAGGATTTGTGAGCGATGGCCGCCGTGCAGATACCCGCCGCCTCTGCCAGTTTCAGTCCACCAGCGCCTTCGACATTCGACAGCACAAGCACGACTTCATAGGCGCAGTCGGGGGCATTGGCGGCCTCAATCAAGGCCGCCATGTTGGAGCCGGTCCCCGATATCAGGACGGCGACGCGGACGGGGGAGAGGGATTCAACGACCATTTGCACCGCATGGCCGCACGATGCTTCCTTGGCAAGGCCGTGCGTGATCCGCGCTTGTTCCTAACGTCAACTTGGCTGTAGCGTTCGCCCGCCGGTCGCCCAGCGAGGGGCGCTTTTGGGCCGGTGCGTAGAGGGGACTACCGAATGAAGAGACTGATGTGCTTCGCAGCGGTTGCCGCGATGTTGGGTGCGCCTGTGACGTCTGTTGCCCAGGAAAACGGTGCTGCGGCAGCTGGTAGCGGTGCCATGCGCTCTGCTGTCGAGCGCCTTCGCAACGCCAATGCAGAGGCAATCGAAAAGGATTGGGCGCGCGCGCCGATCCAGGAGACGGAAGTCACCACCTCCCATTCGGTCAATGCTCACGGACGCACCCTGCGTTACCGCGCGACTGCAGGCACCCTAACGATCCGTGACGACGCCGGCATGCCCACCGCCAGCCTGTTCTACACTGCCTATACGCTGGACGGTCAGCCGGTCGGGACGCGGCCTGTGACCTATCTGTACAATGGCGGACCGGGTTCGCCGACGGTGTGGCTGCACATGGGATCGTTCGGTCCGGTGCGGGTCCAGACCGATGAGCCGACAGTGGTGCGCCCTGCACCCTTCGCCTTTGGCCCCAATGACATGACCCTGCTGGACCAGACCGATCTGGTCTTCATCGACATGGTCGGCGCTGGTTTCTCGCGCCCGCTGGGCGAAACGCCGGGTGCCGCTTTCTGGGGTGTGGATCAGGACGCAGACGCCTTTACCCGCGCCATCATGCGCTACACGACCAAGTTCAATCGCTGGTCCAGCCCGAAATACCTGATTGGTGAATCCTACGGCACGCTGCGTGCGGGCGCTGTGGCCTTCCTGCTGGAAGACCGGGGCATGTCGCTGAATGGCGTGGTTCTGCTGTCGTCGATCATGAACTATGGCGTGCGCCAGCCGGGCTATCCGCAGAATTTCGTCACCCTGCTGCCCACCTATTCGGCGACCGCCTGGTATCATCGCAAACTGGCCAATCCAGCCGCGACGGTCGAAGAACAGGTCCAGCGTGCACGTGAGTTCGCGCTTGGTCCCTATGCTTCGGCTCTGGCGAAGGGGCACATGATCGCGGACGCCGAGCGTGCCTCGATCGTGCGCCAGCTCAGCGAACTGACCGGCCTGTCGACCACCTTCATCGACAATGCCAACATGCGCGTGGAGTTGAGCAGTTTCCGCAAGGAGTTGCTGCGTGACCGTCGTGAGACCATCGGCCGTCTGGACACCCGCTATCTGGGTCTGGACGATGATGCATCCGGTGACGCGCCTGAGGAAGATCCCTCCAGCTCGGCCGTGACGGGTGCCTATTTCGGCATCTTCCAGGACTATGTGGCCAATACGCTGAACTACAAGACCAACGTCGAGTACCGCATGTCGGCGCGTGGTCTGCCGGGCTTCAACTGGAACTGGAACCACCGTCCGCCGGTGGGCGGCCCGCAGACGACGCCGAACACGGCGGTTGATCTGGCCACGGCGATGCGGCGCAATCCGTACATGAAGGTGCTGGCGCTGAACGGCTATTACGATGCCGCCACGCCCTTCTTCTCGACCGAGTTCGATCTGGCCCAGATGATGCTGGAGCCGAAGCTGCGTCCGAACCTGGAGTTTACCTACTACGAGGGCGGGCACATGATGTACCTGAGCCATTCGGCGCTGGTGAAGCTGCACACGGACCTGTCGCGCTTCTATCGCGAAACCGCCAACGGCGGCGTCCGCTAAGACAACAAACCGGAGGCGGTGCGAACCGCCTCCGGTTTTCTTTTTGACTTCAGAAGGCGCCGGGTGCGCCGGGGAAGACCACGGGGCTTTCATAGCCGTCCGCCGAAATGGCTGAGACGCCGAAGAACCAGTCGTCGATGACGACATCCTTCAGAACCAGAGAGGTCGCATTGGCCGTCGCAGTGCGGCTGTAGGTCCATTGCGGTGCGGTCGTCGAACGCCACCAGACGCGATAGCTGGCCGCGCCGGGAACCGTGTTCCACTTGACCGTCGTATCGGACTTGAGCGCGCCCTCGATGTCGACGCCTGTTGGTGCAGCAGGGGCGGCGGCCAGTGCCGCCATCGAAACGATGTTCAGCCGCGCCACCTGACCCAGATAATCGAAGTCCACACCGTCGATGGTGTCGCCGTAATGGATGCCGTTCTCGACCCGCAGGTCCTGATGCTGGCGGTCGTAATTCTCGGCACCTTCGCTGATGCGCACAGCAGGGAAGCCCGCTTTCAGCATCTCGACCTGATCGCCGCCGCGGCCATAACGGTCGGTGCGATAGATCATCTCGACCTTGAAACTGGCCAGATAGCGGTCTGCGATGCCGTCGATGAAGCGGGCCAGATTGCGCGACGAGGAATCGACCTCTCCACCGTTGTAGCGGCGCCGGTCGGCCTGTTCCGGTGTTTCAACTGTCTTGGTGCCTTCCGAGAAGACACGCACGCGGGTCGTGTTGCGGACGCCGTTCTGGCCTTCGGAATTGCCGACGATGTCGTTGTTCAGATTGGCCTCGACCTTCCAGTTCTGGGCGGTGGCGTAGTCAGCCAGAATCTTGCCGCCCAGCAGGCCCTGTTCTTCGCCCGACAGGACGGCATAGACCAGAGTGGCGGGGAATTTGTGCTT
>NZ_JABAZW010000006.1:10919-24066 GCF_018608325.1 Brevundimonas sp.
GCACGCGCGCCGCCTCCAGCACCGCCGCCACGCCCGAGGCGTCGTCGTTGGCGCCGGGTGCGTCAGAGGTGAAGTCCATCACGTCGCTGGCGCGGCTGTCGATATGGCCGGAGATGACGATGATCCGGTTGGGATCGGTCGTGCCGCGCTGGATAGCCAGCACATTGACCACTTCGGTCGGATTTGGGACGCGGCGCCCGGTCACGACATCAGACGGCAGGGCGATGGTCAGGCAGCCGCCGCAGTCGCGGCTCATGTCCCGGAACTGGCGCTCGGCCCAGCGGCGGGCGGCGCCGATGCCGCGCGTCTCCGACTGCGTGTCGGACAGGGTGTGGCGAGTGCCGAAACCCACGAGGGCTTCGATATCTGACCGCATCCGCTCAGGCCGCACATCGCCAGACAGGCTGTGCAGCAGGGGCTGTTCGACGGCGGCAGCGGTCTGTGCCTGCACCGCCTCCGCCGTCAGGGTCAGTGAAAAGACGGCGACGGAGGCGAGCAGGGCGTTTTTCATCGGATCAGGCGGCTTCCAGTTGACCGCAGACGAAGGCGACCTCGCCTGCGTTCAGCAGGGCGGCGAGGACGGGCTCGGCGTTTTCGGGCGCGACGATCAGGATGAAGCCGACGCCGCAGTTGAAGGTGCGGCGCATTTCATGGTCGCTGATGCCGCCGGTTTCGGCCAGCCACTGGAAGACGGCGGGCATGGGCCACGAATCCCAGTCGAACGCAGCCTGCAGGCCGTCGGCGATGCAGCGCGGCGGGTTTTCGATCAGGCCGCCGCCCGTGATGTGGGCCGCGCCCTTGATCAGACCGGCCTTCATCAGCGGCAGGACCGGCTTCACATAGATGCGGGTCGGCTCCATCAAGGCCTGCGCCAGCGAGCGGTCCTTGGCGAAGGGCGCGTCATCGCCCCAGGCCAGACCGGACTTCTCAACCACCTTGCGCACCAGCGAATAGCCGTTCGAGTGCGGGCCGGTGGACGCCAGGCCGATGATGACGTCGCCTGCCGCCTGCCGATCCAGATAGGGCAGGGCATGGCCGCGCTCGACAGCGCCCAGGCTGAAGCCCGCCAGATCGTAGTCGCCTTCGGTGTACATGCCCGGCATTTCGGCAGTCTCGCCGCCGACCAGGGCCGCGCCTGCCTGACGGCAGCCCTCGGCGATGCCTGCGACCACGCGGCGGGCGGCGTCGATCTCAAGGCGGCCCGTGGCGTAATAGTCGAGGAACAGCAGCGGCTCGGCGCCCTGGGCCAACAGGTCGTTGACGCACATGGCGACCAGATCGACGCCGACGCCGTCATGGCGGCCGGTCTCGATGGCGATCTTCAGCTTGGTGCCGACGCCGTCCGTGGTGCTGACGATCAGCGGGTCTTCGAAACCGGCGGCCTTAAGGTCGAACAGGGCGCCGAATCCGCCCAGCGAGGGCTCCGATCCCGGGCGGGCCGTGGACTTCGCCAGGGGCTTGATATGTTCGACCAGCAATTCGCCTGCATCGATGTCCACGCCCGCGTCGGCGTAGGTCAGGCCGTTTTCGAGAGGCTTTTGGGTGTCGCTCATGGTTTTCAGGGCCTGAATCGGGGCGGAAATGCAGCGCGGCTCTTGCCACAGGTAGGTTGCGCGGGGCTATAGCACCGGAATGACGCCAATCACCACCAATGAGGCGCTGGCCGAGTTCTGCGCCCGCCTGTCCACCGCCCCGTTCATTACGGTCGACACCGAGTTCATGCGGGAGACGACCTATTGGCCGCGCTTGTGCCTGATCCAGGCGGCGTCCAGCGAACATGCGGGAATCATTGATCCGATGGCCGAGGGCCTGGATCTGGAGCCGTTCCTGAACCTGCTGCGTGACGAGAAGATCGTGAAGGTCTTCCACGCCTGCCGACAGGATGTTGAAATCTTCGTGCGTCTGGGCGCCATGCCCAAGCCGATGTTCGACACCCAGGTCGCGGCCATGGCGGCGGGCTTTGGCGAACAGGTCGCCTATGATTCGCTGGTCCGGCAGATGCTGCGGATCGAGGTGGACAAGGGCAGCCGTTTCACCGACTGGGGCCGTCGTCCGTTGTCGGACAGCCAACTGGTCTATGCCCTGGGCGACGTGACCCATCTGGCGGCCCTTTATCCCAAGCTGCGCGATCGGCTGGAGAAGGAAGGCCGCCTGGCCTGGGTGACGACCGAGATGGAAGGTCTGGTCGATCCGGCCATCTATGACACCAACCCGGAAAACGCCTGGAAACGCCTGAAGCCCAAGAAGTTCTCGGCCAAATATCTGGCCGCCTTCAAAGCCGTCGCCGTTTGGCGCGAACGCGCTGCGCAGGAGCGTGACCAGCCGCGCGGCCGCATCCTCAAGGACGAGGGCATCGACGAGATCGCCCAGCAGACGCCGACCGACACCGAGGCCTTCAATCGCCTGCGTTCGGTGCCAAAGGGTTTTGGTGGTTCGCGCCTGGGCCTGGAACTGGCTGAAGAACTGAAGCGTGTTCTGGCTGATCCAGAGGCGCACGCCCCGGAAATGGAACGCCCCGCCCACCGTCAGCCCGCACCGCCGTCGGTGGTCGAACTGCTGAAGGTGCTGTTGAAGGCCAAGAGCGACAACGCAGGTGTGGCCTCCAAGCTGATCGCCACATCGGCTGATCTGGAGAAGATCGCCATCAGCGACGACGCCGATGTCGAGGCCATGAAGGGCTGGCGCCGACAGCTGTTCGGCGAGGACGCGCTGAAGCTCAAACGCGGCGAGATCGCGCTGGTCCTCAGCGGCTCACGCGTCGAGGTCGTCGAGATCGAAGGCTAGGCCTTCACGGGCGGCTCCCACAATTCGATGGGGTTGCCCTCCGGGTCATGGATGCGGGCGAAACGACCGATTTCGGGCGTGGCGTCCCATTCGTCCTTGGTGATGACATCTATGCCTGCGGTTCTTAGCGAGGTCAGAAGGTCGTCTAGACCTTCGACACGCAGGTTCAGCATCCAGCCCTTGTCGGCGGCGAAATAGTCGCTGGTTTGCGGGAAGGGCGAGAAGACCGTCGGGCCGGCCTGCTGATCCCACAGGTACTGACCTTCAGGTGCGCCCACGCCCAGATGTTTCAGATACCAGGCGGCAAGGGTCTTTGGGTCCTGTGCACGAAAGAAGAAGCCGCCGATTCCGGTCACGGGCATGATCGCCTCCCTGTTGTCGAACGGAAGGCTGATCCTTGTCGGCGGGTCTGTCTAGATCGACAGACCCAGTCCCATGGCCTCAGCCAGCGCCTTGGCGCGCTTCTTGGTTTGTTCGCCCAGCAGCACGTCGTCGTAGCCGTCTTCGGCCGTCAGGCGCAGATCACCGCCCTTTACGCGTGCAGCGGCGCTGGTCAGCAGTTGGGCGGAGCGGCCCGACAGATCGCAGGCCAGCCGGATCGACAGCCCAAGCGCACGAGCGCGACGTCGGGCGTCATCGCTCAACAGACGATTGACCGCTTCGGGCTGGGGCGTGGCCGACCCGCCGCCATATCGGGCGTTCATCACACTGGCCAGGAAGGCGCGTTCGGCATGGCTGATGCCCGCGACGGGCGCGCGCAGAACCTGGTCGAACACCAGTTCCAGCCGGTGGTCGGGATGCAGCCGGGCCCCCAGATCGGCCAGTCGACAGGCGGCAGAGGTCAGCACCGCATCGCGTGTCTCGCCGAATGCGGAAGGCAGGGCCGCGACGATGTCGGAAATCCAGCGGGTCAGGGCGCCGGGCAGGGCCGGGTCGATGCCCTGTCGGCCGCCCAAAGCCTTACAACCCGCCAGCAGCGGGTCGGCGGTGCGTATGGATTCGTCCAGCGTCTCGAACAGCAGACCTTCGCGGACGCCCCAGGCGGACATCTCGATGGTCTTCAGGCCCAGATTATTGATCAGACCCTCCAGCACCAGTCCGGCATAGGGCAGGGTCTCGGCGCGTTTCTTGGAGACGCCGGGCAGTTTCGCCAGACCCGCCGCCGACTGCTGTGCAACCAGCCGCGCCGTCTCCAGCGCGTCTTCCGCCGACATTTCGTACTGATGCACGACCTTCAGCGGATAGGATTTCAGCGACATCTGCACCTGGGCCAGGGTGCGCCAGGCGCCGCCGACGGCGTACAGCCGATCCGAGCGGAACTGGCTGGCGACCGGCCTCAGCCGTTCGTCGATCCGGGCCTTGATGCGGGCGGCGTCGAAACCCTTGCCTTCGGCCAGGGCGAACGGCCCCAACGGCAGGGTCATGCCGTGTTCGACGCCGTGGCCGTTCAGGCGGGTCAGTTCAAGACTGGTTCCGCCCATATCGGCGGAGACGCCGTGCGCGCTGGGCGCCCCGGCCAGAACCCCCATGGCTGCATATGTGGCCTCTTCCTCACCCGACAGGACCCGGATGACCAGACCGGTCTCCTCGGCTACGCGCCGACAGAATTCCGGCCCGTCCTTGGCCTCGCGCACGGCGGCGGTGGCGGCGATCAGGGTGGTGTGCGGGCGCACACCCTCCAGCACAGCGGCAAAGCGGCGCAGGGCCGTCATCGCCATGCCCACGCCCTCACGCGACAGCTTGCCCGTCGTCGGCAGGTCGCGGCCCAGACCGGCCAGAACCTTCTCGTTGAAGACGGTCCAGATTGCCCGGCCTTCCAGCCGGTACAGCACCAGACGAACCGAGTTGGAGCCGATGTCGATGGCCGCGATCTCTCGGCCCGGAAGTTCGATATCGGGCATCAGCGGCCCGGGCGCTCATAACGAAGCACCGAGGGCAGGGTCTTCACCTTGCGTCCGCGACCCGACAGGCTGGGGTTGGTCATGAAATACTTGTGCGCCGAGAAGGGGCGTTCGGGGTCGGCGGGCTGCACACGGGTATAGCGGCCCTCGGCATCCAGAACCCAGCTCTGGGCGTCGTCCTTCAGATTGGCGACCATGATCTGGTCCAGCACCTGATCGTGAACGGTGGCGTTGCGGATCGGCGTCATCACCTCGACCCGGCGGTCCAGATTGCGTGTCATCCAGTCGGCGGACGAGATGAAGACCTTGGCCTTGTCGTGCGGCAGGTCCTTGCCGTTGGCGAAACAGACGATGCGGCTGTGCTCCAGGAACCGGCCGACGATCGACTTGACCCGGATATTCTCCGACAGACCCGTCACGCCCGGACGCAGACAGCAGATGCCGCGCACGACCAGATCAATCCGCACGCCCCATTGGCTGGCGCGGTACAGGGCGTCGATGATCTCCGGGTCCACCAGCGAGTTCAGCTTGACCCAGATGGCGGCGGGTTTGCCCATCGCCGCCGCCGTCATCTCCTTGCCGATCAGCTCGATCAGGGTGGACTTCATGTTCAACGGTGAGACGACCAGCGCCTCCAACTCGTCCGGCGTGGCGTAGCCGGTGATGTAGTTGAACACCCGGCTGGCGTCGCGGCTCAGAACGGGGTCGCAGCTGAACAGCGACAGGTCGGTGTAAATCTTGGCCGTGACCGGGTGATAGTTTCCGGTGCCGAAGTGGCAGTAGGTGCGCAGTCCTTCACCTTCGCGGCGCACCACCACGCTCAGCTTGGCGTGGGTCTTGTACTCAACGAAGCCGAAGACGACGTGGACGCCCGCCCGCTCCATCGCCCGCGCCCAGCGCAGATTGGCCTCTTCGTCGAACCGGGCTTTCAGTTCGACCAGGGCCGTGACGTTCTTGCCGTTCTCGGCCGCCTCGATCAGGGCGGCGACGATGGGGCTGTCTTTTGACGTCCGATACAGGGTCTGTTTGATGGCCAGCACGTTCGGATCGCGCGCCGCCTGACGCAGGAACTGCACCACCACGTCGAAGCTTTCGAACGGGTGGTGGATCAGCATGTCCTTCTCGCGGACCGCCGCGAAAATGTCGCCGCCGAAGTCGCGCACCCGCTCCGGATAGCGCGGCTCATAGGCCTTGAACTTCAGGTCGGGGTGACCTGCGGGGATCAGGTCAGACAACTGCGCCAGGCCCAGCATCCCATCGACGAGAACCACGTCCTGCGGCGCGGCTTCCAGTTCACCCACGATGAAGGTGCGAAGATCGCCGGGCATGGAGGCCTCGATCTTGACCCGCACGACCGAGCCGAGACGACGCTGTTTCAGCGCCTCCTCGAACTCCAGAACCAGGTCTTCGGCCTCTTCCTCGATCTCGATGTCCGAGTCGCGGATCAGGCGGAGCACGCCCTTTTCCTCGACATTACAGCCGGGGAACAGATGGTCGATGAATAGCAGCAGCACGTTTTCCAGCGTGATGAACCGCTTGCGGCCCGGCGTGGAACGGCCATCGGTCGGCAGTTCCCAAAAGCGGCGCACCTGGGTCGGCACCGGCACCAGCGCATAGAAGGTCTTGGCCTCGCCCTTGCGCTTCAGCTTCAGCGCCAGCGAGAAGCCCAGATTAGGCAGGAAGGGAAAGGGGTGCGCCGGGTCGATGGCCAGCGGCGTCAGAACCGCGAACAACTGGTTCAGGAACTCCGGCTCCAGCCGGTCGCGTTCGGTCTTGGTGATCTGGTGGCGGTCGACGACCTCGATCCCGGCGCCGATCAGCTCCTTTTTCAACTGACGCCAGCGGACCTGCTGTTCGGCCATCAGTTCGCCAGCGGCGACGTTGATCCGCTCCAGCTGTTCGGCGGGCGTCAGGCCGTCTGCGGACAGAACCCGCACACGTTCACGCAACTGACCCTTCAGGCCCGCAACCCGGGTCATGAAGAACTCGTCCAGGTTATTGGCCGAGATCGACAGGAAGCGCAGGCGCTCCAGAAGGGGGTGGTTCGGATTGGCCGCCTCTTCCAGCACGCGCTCATTGAACGCCAGCCAGGAGGTTTCACGGTTGAAGAACCGCGTGGGCGAGTTGATCAGCTCTTCATTCAGCGCCAGTTGCGGGGCGCGCGAGGCGGGAACTTCCTCGCCACGGGTGGCGTCATGGATCGCTGCGTCTGTCATGCTGCGGTTGTCGCGCGCGACTATGACAGTCGCAAGTCGCTGCAGGCATTTTCGTGATGGCGCAGCGTAAGATATCGGCGCTATCTTACGCAGCCTTCTCCCCAAGGCGAACCGTTCAGGATCAAACCATGCTCGCGCTTGCGGCCCTTATCGTCGCCCTGCTGATACTCGCCTTTGTGTGGGATCTGTTGGGCCAACCCAGTCCCCACCGTCTGTTGCGGCGCTGGCGGCGCCGCCAGGAACGCTAGGCGGCCAGGAACGCTAGGCGGAAAGTCGGGACGGCCTTTCAGCCGTCCCTTTTCAACAGGCTTACTGAACGACGGCGCCCGGCGCCGTGCCAGCCGGGCAATCACCCAGACGCGTGGCGTCGATGGTCATCTTCATTTCTGCCATCTGCGGCGGAACGTTCGGACCGGTGGTCTTGGTGGTGATGTCGATCTTGTAGGCGGAATCCATATTGCCGGAGACCTTGCCGTCCGAGGTGACGGTCATGCCTTGCGCATTACAGACCGAGTGGAACTCGGCGCCGCCCGGTGCGGCCTTGACGCTGTTCTCGCTGCACGCCACGCCGGGTTGCGGGGCGCTGAAGGGGTTTTCGCCTTCCACGGTCGGACCGACGCACATCTTGACGGTCGTCGGCGCAGGCATGGCGCCGCCCGAAATCGTCTGCTGCCACAGGCCCGGCTTGGGCGCAGGCATGGTCGCAGCGGCCGGGGTTGCAGGCGCGGCTGTGCCGCCGCCTTCGGTCGTCGCCTTGTTGTCAGAGTTGGAACATGCCGCCAGCAGAGCGACGGCGGAGATCAGAGCAATCTGAACGCGCATTTTAGACGTTTCCCTATCCGGAGCCTATCCCGCTCCATCAGCCCAACGTCGCGTCTTCGCCATACGTTCAATATTTTCGCGTCGATTGTGTCTGAAACTGGTTCTTCTCAGAATGTGGAACCGCGCGGTCAGTCGGGATCGGCAGGGCTCACGGGTTTCTGCATGTCGTCCAGCACCTGACGCGCCAAAACGCGTGTGACCGGGCGGTGCAGCGCATCCAGCCGTTCGACCACCGTCGCCGCCGATTCCGCAGATCGGTCGAGGCGGCGCACCAGATAGTCGATCACCTCATCGGCAGGGGCGATGCTGCGCTCGGCGAAGCGCGCCCGCAGTATGGCGGACAGGACCACATCGTCCGGCGCATCGACGGCGACGGTGCGCAGGGCGTCCAGTCTTGAACGCAGGTCGGGCAGGGTGACGGTCCAGTTGCGCGGCGCGTCGCGTGACACCAGCAACAGTGCGCCGCCGCCGGCATTGGCCAGATTGATCAGGTGGAACAGGCTCTCGTCGTCGGCGTCTGGCGCCCGGTCCAACAGAACGGGACGGCCTTCCAGCTCCAGCGGATCAATCAGTGCGGCTTCCGCGCCGTGCAGGGGCATGGCGCCCACACGCTCGGCCCATTCGGCGGCCAAACGGCTCTTGCCTGATCCTGCTGGACCATAGAGCGACAGCACCGAACCGACGCCGTCCGGCCAGCGCGCCAGAACAGCGACGGCGTCAGCATTGCTGTCAGACACGGCAAAGGCTTCGGATTCGCCGTGACGTTCCAACGGCAGCCGCAGCTGTTCTTCGGCGGATGGGGGCGGGGCGCTCTGCGCAGTCATGGGACTGTCATAGCAGACGCCGCCGCCGACCGCTCGGGCCTCACCCTGTTGGTCTTGGGGAGGGAAGAGGCGGTTTTGTGGATGAAATCAGGCGAACGGGACCAGGGCGGGGTTCAACTTGCCCGCATTGAACTCGGTCACCGCATAGTCGGCCAGGTCGGCGACCTGGAACGGGTCGTCTTTCAGCAAGGTGATCAGCTCTTCCTTGGTGCCGCCGCTGCGCACGATCAGGATGCCGCCGGTGCGCGGAACCATCGGGCCAGCCGCAATCACCAGCCCGCTGGCCACATGCTGGTCCAGCCAGGTGCGGTGTTCGACGGTCTTGGCTTCAATCGCTTCAATCGGCTTGGTGTAGGTGATGGTGACGACGAACATGGGCTGCCTTCCGGGTTGATGGCGCAGGCTATCGCGCGGTCCAGCGGCCTTTGCAACGGGCTAAACCTTGGCCCAAACCTTGACTTTCGGGGGGGATGGTGCGCCCTACGCCGCTTCCGATTTTCGCCGCGCGCGCGGCCCAGTCCAGACGATTCTCATGCACGCCTATCGCTCCCATAACTGCGGCGCCCTCCGGTCGACGGATGCAGGCTCGAATGTCCGGCTGTCGGGCTGGGTTCACCGCAAGCGTGACCACGGCGGCCTGTTGTTCATCGACCTGCGCGACCACTACGGTCTGACGCAGCTGGTGCTGCACCCGGAAACGCCGGGCTTCGCCGCCGTTGAACGTCTGCGCGCCGAAAGCGTCATCAAGATCGACGGCGAGGTCGTCGGGCGCGAGGACGGCACCGTCAACGCCAACCTGCCGACCGGCGAGATCGAAGTTCGCGTCAAGGCGGTCGAGGTTCTGTCGGAAGCCGCCGAACTGCCGCTGCCCGTCTTCGGAGAGCCGGAATATCCGGAAGAAATCCGCCTGAAGAACCGCTTCCTCGACCTGCGCCGTGAGACCCTGCACAAGAACATCGTGCTGCGGTCCAAGGTGATCCAGTCGATCCGTAACCGCATGTTCGGCCAGGGCTTCCTGGAATATCAGACCCCGATCCTGACGGCCTCTTCGCCGGAAGGCGCGCGGGACTTCCTGGTGCCGTCGCGTCTGCACCCTGAGAAGTTCTATGCGCTTCCGCAGGCGCCCCAGCAGTTCAAGCAACTGCTGATGGTTTCGGGCTTCGACCGCTATTTCCAGATCGCGCCCTGCTTCCGTGACGAAGACCTGCGCGCCGACCGTTCGCTGGAGTTCTACCAGCTCGACGTCGAAATGAGCTTCGTGACGCAGGAAGACGTCTTCGCCGCCATCGAACCCGTCATGCATGGCGTGTTCGAGGAGTTCAGCGACGGCAAGCCGGTGTCGCCCATCGACGGCGGTCACACCTTCACCAACGATTTCGGCGAAACGCTGGAGCACAAGGGCTTCGAGCGCCTGACTTACGCCCAGTCGATGGCCTGGTATGGCTCGGACAAGCCGGACCTGCGCAACCCGATCAAGATGCAGGTGGTGTCCGACCACTTCCGCGGTGGCGGCTTCGGTCTGTTCGCCAAGATTCTGGACGCTGACGAAAAGAACGCCGTCTGGGCCATTCCGGCGCCGACCGGCGGCTCGCGCGCCTTCTGCGACCGCATGAACTCGTGGGCGCAGGGTGAAGGCCAGCCGGGTCTGGGCTACATCTTCTGGTCCGACGATCAGGGCGCATGGGGCGGCCCGATCGCCAAGAACCTGGGACAGGAGCCGACCGAGGCCCTGATGGCCTCTCTGGGTCTGGGCAAGGGCGACGCCGCCTTCTTCACCGCCGGCCTGCCGTCGGTCTTCGCCAAGTTCGCCGGTCTGGCCCGCACCCGTGTCGGTACGGAGCTGAAGCTGGTTGCCGAAGACCAGTTCAAGTTCTGCTGGATCGTCGACTTCCCCATGTTCGAATGGTCGGAAGAAGAGAAGAAGGTCGACTTCAGCCACAACCCGTTCTCGATGCCGCAAGGCGGTCTGGAGGCGCTGGAGACGCAGGATCCGCTGACCATCCGCGCCTATCAGTACGACATCGTCTGCAACGGCTATGAGCTGTGCTCGGGCGCCATCCGGAACCACAAGGCCGAGATCATGCTGAAGGCCTTCGATATTGCTGGCTATGACGCCTCGGTGGTCGAAGAGCAGTTCGGCGGCATGTTGAACGCCTTCCGCTACGGCGCGCCGCCGCACGGTGGTCTGGCCCCCGGTATTGACCGCATCGTCATGCTGCTCGCCAACCAGACGGCCATCCGCGAAGTCATCGCCTTCCCGCTGAACCAGCAGGGCGAAGACCTGCTGATGAGCGCACCGTCGCCGGTCGCCGACAAGCAACTGAAAGAACTGCACATCCGCACCGCCCCGCCGATCAAGGTCTGATCGGCGGCGACAGCCGGAAATGATTAAGGGGACGCCTCGGCGTCCCCTTTTTTGTGCCTAGCGTCGAGGCGGAGTGGGCGCTGTAGGTGGTGTCGGTGGGGTTGGCGGAGTGCGGATTACACGCACCGATCCCCGGCAGGCCATCGCCGTCAGTCGGCCGGGCAAGCGAGTGGTTTCGTCGCCGCAGGCTTCTCCGACCTGATCCTGTGTCAGGCCGCGCGCCTCTGACAGGTCGGCGCCGCGAATGTCCGCGCGTCGCATGGAGGCGTCTGTGAAGTCGGCTCTGGCGAAACGACCGTCCGACAGACGCGCACCGTCCAGCGTCGCCGAGACGAAACGGGCATTGCTGAAATCGCCGCCTCTCAGGTTCGCCGCGTTCACTTCCGCGCCGCTGAAATCCGCACCCGTGGCCGTGACATTGGCCAGTGTCGCGCCGAACAACTCTGCGCCGACAAACTTGGTGTTCATCAGGGTGGCGTTGCTGAAGTTCACGCCGTGCATTTCGCCGCCGGTCAGATCGGCCTGGGTCATGTTGGCCCGCACAAAGGATGACCCCTGCGCCTCGGCCCCTGTCAGCACCGCGCGGGTGAAGTTGGTCGAGGTGAAGTTGGCGCCGACGATCTGGACGCCCGACAGATTGGCCCGGCTGAAGTCGCTGCCGGTGAAGTTGGAGCCGACCATTTCGGCGCCGCGCAGATTGGCGCCGACCAGGGTCGCGTTCATGAAGCTGGCGCCCGTGAAGGCGGCCCCGGACAGGTTGCGGCCAGACAGTTCACAGCGGTTGCACGAACCGCCCAGAGACACCGAGCGGGCCACGTCGCGGTCCTGAAACGTCACCGAAACTTCCGCCGCCGCTGGCGAGGCGAGGAGCACCCCGCCGAAGGCCAGAAGGGCGAATGCGGAGCCAGTCCGAAGATGTTGAGCGATCTGTTTCACAAGACCTGAATGCCCCGAAACCCCCGGCGCACCTACTTAAATCGAGGTAACTTCGTTAAAACCCAGACAGGTCTCGGGCGATCAGCAGGCGGGAATGCGAAGGCCGCCGGGCAGGATGGTGGAGCCGTCGCCACAGGCCCGGTTCAACTGGCTTTGCGTCAGGCCGGTCGCCCGGTTCAGTTGTGCGCCGGACAGATTGGTCCCCGCCAGGGTCGCGCCCGAGAAGTTGGCGCCTTGCAGATAGGCGCCGACAAAGCTGGCGTTGGTCAGGTTGGCGCCGGAGAAGTTCGAACTGGACAGGACAGCGCCATAGGCCTCGACGTCACGCAGATCGGCGTTGGAGAAACGCGTGCGGTTCATGACGCTGAGGCTGAAGTCCGCCTGACGCAGACGCGAGCCCGACAGGTTCAGGCCGCGCACCTCCAGACCCGAGAAATCACCCTGAAACAGGTTGCAGCCTGCACAGGATGCGCCGCGTCGTACACTGGCGATCTGGCCTGCGTTCTGGGCGAGGGCGGGCGTGGCCGCCGCCAGCAGAGCGGCGGCGATCAGGCCGAGACGGATTGTATTCTTCATGGACCGGGCTCCGACGTTTCATCGTCTTCCAGCAAAGCCTAGGCCAAATCCCTTAACTTACCCCTGATCTCCGCCCAGAAGCGCAGGAGCCGCTCCGCACGTGTCGCAAACCCAGGCTGCGCCGCGTTGCTGCAGGCTGAAATCACCGCAGGAGGGGCAGGCGACAGCCTCGGTGTTGGCGGCGGTTCTGGCTTCCGGGTCGGCCTTCTTGCCGAACGGCAACACGACCAGATTGTCCGGCGCCGTACCGCGCGCAAACCCCTTTGAGATGAAGCGGGCGGCGGGAACGGCCTCGCCCTGCGGCGGCGCTTCGCCCAGACCATCGGCGTTCAGCGCATCAGGTTCGGCATTGGCCAGTTCAGCGCGGTCCAGATAGGAGACGCCCAATTCGCGGAAGATATAGTCCAGGATCGAGGTTGCCGACCGGATCGAGTCATTGCCGGTGACCCGCCCTGCTGGTTCGAACCGGGTGAAGACAAAGGCGTCCACGAACTCATCCAGCGGCACGCCGTATTGCAGGCCGATGGAGATGGCGATGGCGAAGTTGTTCATCAGGCTGCGGAAGGCGGCGCCTTCCTTGTGCATGTCGATGAAGATCTCGCCCAGTTCGCCGTCTTCGTATTCGCCGGTGTGGATATAGACCTTGTGTCCGCCGACAGCCGCCTTCTGGATATAGCCTTTCCGACGGTCAGGCAGTTTCCGGCGCGCGCGCTGGCGTTCGAT
>NZ_JABAZW010000006.1:24076-26555 GCF_018608325.1 Brevundimonas sp.
CTCTACAATCCGCTCCGGGGCCGGCTGCGGCGCTGGACGGGGGGCTTCGGCGCGGACCGGCGCGTCGAGATTGGGCAGGTCCAGCAGCGGGCCGACGGGTGGAGCCGCGCGCTGCAGGCGAATGGCGCGGCGACCGTCCATCGCCGCCTGACTGATCAAGCGGGCGGCCTGAGCCGCTGTCGCGCGCCATTCGATGATCTCGGCGGCGCCATCCGGCGTGTCGCTGAATGGAGAGAGGGCGCGTCGCAACTTGGCTTCCGCACCAGCGGGATCGGCCAGCAGTTCGGCGATGGCGTCAGGGGCGTCCGACCAACCCGACAGGTCACCATGCCCGAAGACCCAACGTGCGGCCTCGGCCTCCGCCTCTTCGGAGATGCCCAACAGGTTCAACAGAGGCCCATCGCCGTCCTCCATGCCCAGCACGTCACGGATGAAGCCGGGGTCCAGAACTGGGGCGGCGAAGACGGCTTCGAATCCATCAGCCCAGACCAGACCGTGCTCGATGGCGGCCAATTCAATGTCGGTGAAGCCCAACGCCCTTAGCGCTGTGTGATCGACGCCGGGGGCTTCCGCCAGGGTGCGGCGACCGAACAGGTGGCGTTCAGCGGCTTCTACATCACCGCCTTCACGGGTGATGATCTGAGCCAAAGCCGGGTTCAGACGTCGCCCGATTTTGCCGTCGGCGGTCTGGAAGATGTCCACGGCCTTGATGGCCCCCAGGCCCAGACGCAGACGGGCGGCTGCATCATCGACGTACAGGCCAATAGCGGAGTGGCGGCGTGGCCTTGGCGCGGGCTGAGTGCTTGCGATTTCGCCTTTGACGTTGTCCCAGTCGGGCGCTGCACCGCGCACAGCGGCCAGTTCGACCGATGCGTCCGCTGCGCTGGCGGCGACGATGGCGGCCAGAGCCTCGCTGTGCGCCACAAGATCCGGTGTGGCGGCGGATGCAGTCAGCAGACCGTCCAGCCCCAGAGCAATCGAGCGCGGCGTCGCCGTCTGCAGATCCAGCGCCACGGTCCACAGTCGGGCAAGTTGCGACAGCAGAGCGGACGTGTCGCCTCCCAACGCTGTGACGGCGCCGAGGTTCAGGACGGCTCGGCCGCCGTTCTGCGCCGTCAGGGCCTCGGCGTCGCGCGGATCAAAGGTCAGGATCAGGCCGCCATCCAGCATGGTCTGGGCCGCCAGCAGGGCCTCAGGCGCGCCAGCTGCGATCTGGGTCCGGTCAGCCAGGGCGGCCAGGGGGAGTGTGTCAGGGATCAAAGCCGTAAAGGCGGAGGGCCGCTCGCCATCGGCGGCGCGCAGGATGTCGGCGTCACTGGCGCCGCAACGACGGGCGGCGGCTCCGGCGCGAGCGAGGGCGGGGTTGCGCGCCGGGTTGGCGCAGTCGCCCTGCGGTCCCTCGCAACGATCCACCGCGTCGGCGACGGCGCATAATGCGTCGGCCAAGGCTTCCGCCGCCTGAGCGCCCAATCTGGCGCCCGTGCGGTGCGCGCGGTGGTCCGATAGTCGCGCGGCGGCGCTGGGATCAGAAAGGTCGATAATCCCGACGGCGGTCGGGGCGCTGGAGGCAGGCGACGCAAGCCCCAGGCGGATGGAGGCGGCCAGTTCTTCTGCGAAGGTCTGTGCTTCGACTGCATTGGCGAAGACGCCGTCAGACAGGCCGGTCTGGGCCAGCGTCGCGATCCAGGCCTCAACGGCGCTGTTCAGCCAGTCGCCGTTTTCCGCGTCATCATCGGCCCAGTCCAGCCAGGCTTCGACCTGGGCGTCCGACCAGCCCGAGGGGGCTAGGACGGTCTGAACCGTGGCGGCACGTTCGACCTCGCGCGTCTCCATCGCGACTCGGTCTGCGAGGACGGTGAAGTCGGATTGAAAGCGCATTGGGCGAGGTCTCCCGAAAGCCTTCGCTCAGATTACGGGGTGTTATGGGGTGTTGCCAATATATCTGGTGGTCGCGTGCCGGGTTGCCCACAAGATATCGATTAAAACGGCGTGACCGGAAGTCGACCTGAACTCTGGACGAAGGGGGCGCAGGTTTCTATGATCGCTCCCAGCCGCCGGACCTCCCGCCGCGGCTGCATGACCTGGATTTCTAAGACGTGTTGAGCAAGATTTTCGGTTGGTGGGAGGGCGCCACGATCGGCACCCGTTTCACCATCGCCAAGCGTGGCCGCTATGTCGGCGCGGACGAGTTCGGCAATCGCTATTACGAGAGCCGCGACAACGTCAGCTATGACGGACGCAAGCGCCGCTGGGTCATCTATGAAGGCTATGCCGACGCCTCCAAGGTGACGGCCGATTGGCATGGCTGGCTGCACTACACCTTCGACCTGCCGCCGACGGAAGAGCCGTTGCCGCGTCGGTCGTGGGAAAAGGATCACCTGCCTAACCTCAGCGGCACGCCGTTGGCCTGGCGTCCGCCCGGCTCGCTGGCCAATGACGCCAAGCGTCCGGCTGCGACCGGCGACTATCAAGCCTGGAC
>NZ_JABAZW010000079.1:0-3283 GCF_018608325.1 Brevundimonas sp.
GGTGTAGGGCTGGAACTTGCCGGTTCCGACCTCGACCATGCCGCGCAGGCGGTTGCCGCTCTCGGCGGGCCACCAGATCGGGGCGGGATCAAGCTGCAGACGGCTGGCGATGTCGTCCAGCAGGGCCATCGGGTCCTGGGCTTCGCGGTCCAGCTTGTTGATGAAGGTGATGATCGGAATGTCGCGCAGGCGGCAGACCTCGAACAGCTTCAGCGTCTGCGGCTCGATGCCCTTGGCGGCGTCCAGCACCATGATGGCGCAGTCGGCGGCGGTCAGGGTGCGATAGGTGTCTTCCGAGAAATCCTCGTGCCCGGGCGTATCCAGCAGGTTGAACATCTTGCCGTCGTGCTCGAACGTCATGACCGAGGCCGAGACCGATATGCCCCGTTCCTTTTCGATCTTCATCCAGTCCGAACGGGTGCGCCGGTTCTCGCCCCGAGCCCGCACGGCGCCTGCCGCACGGATGGCGCCGCCCGCCAGCAGGATATGCTCGGTCAGGGTCGTCTTACCGGCGTCCGGGTGGGCGATGATGGCGAAGGTCCGCCGACGGGCGGCCTCTTCGGGCAGGGTCAGTGTCGACATGTTCGATCCTTGGGCGCGGCGGACCTAGCGCGGCGGGCGCTGAAAGTCGATCCATGGCCGGGAGCCGGGCCTTTGGTGCGGGTGGTCGGAATCGAACCGACACTCCTTTCGGAACTGGATTTTGAATCCAGCGCGTCTACCAGTTTCACCACACCCGCACAGGCGTGAGCAGGGCACGCTCCTACAGGGACGGAACGGGGTTTTCAACCACCGCCTGCCGCTCAATGAAACTCAGGCGGCGACTTCGACGTGTTCGTCGGTTCCGCCCGCCAGAACGCGGCGTGCGCGCAGGTACATTTCGAGCCGTTGCGCGATGATCAGACCGATGGCGAAGATCATGAAGGCGTCGGTGATGACGACGGCGTCCAGATGCCAGGCGGCGGCGTTTTCCTGCATGACTTCACGCAGGCCCGTGCGGGCGGCCATCAGGCCGACGATCAGGATCAGGCCTAACGGCGAGGCCTGGGCCTTCAATGATCCATCAGGCTCTTTCTCGATGGTGATGGTCTTGCCGCGCCACCATCCGGCCGCTGCGCCCAGGATCAGGGCGGCGATGAAGGCGACATAGGCCAGGGGGCCGAACTGCGGGTGCTGGGTCGTCGCCCACAGCCCCATGCCGATCAGGGGCACGACGATCGCAGGCATGACCCACAGAAACTGCGGCCGCAGCACACGCTTGCGCCGATTGCGCAGAAGAACGAGGACCAGCACCACAGGGATGACGGCCAATGGGATCAGTTGTTCTTGCGTCATGAAGGGTGTCCCGGCCCTGTTGCTCAGCGGGCCCGAACCGGGACGCTATACCTGTCAGGCGTCGTGCGAAAGCGGCTGAACCGTCTGTTCGATGGCGCCGAAGATGGAGTGGCGGCCGTCCAGCATTTCGATCCGCACCGTGTCGCCATGCTTCAGGAAGGGCGTCTCGGCCTTGCCGCGCAGAATGGTCTCGACCGTGCGGACTTCGGCGATGCAACTGTAGCCCAGACCGCCTTCGGACACAGGCTTGCCGGGGCCGCCGTCGGCGTCCTTGTTCGACACCGTGCCCGAACCGATCAGGGTTCCGGCGCCCAGCGAACGGGTCTTGGCCAGATGGGCGATCAGGGTTCCGAAGTCGAAAGTCATGTCGACCCCGGCATCGGCCTTGCCGAAGTCCTGACCGTTCAACTGGACGCTCAGTTCGCCGTGCAGCTTGCCGTCCTTCCAGCGGTCGCCCAGAACCTCGGGCGTGACGAAGACCGGCGACAGGGCGCTGGCGGGCTTGGACTGGACGAAGCCGAACCCCTTGCCCAGTTCGGCGGGGATCAGGTTGCGCAGCGATACGTCATTGACCAGCCCGACCAGTCGGATGGCGGCCAGGGCCTCTTCGCGCGTCGCGCCTTGCGGCACGTCGCCGGTTACAACCACGATCTCGGCCTCCAGATCACAGCCCCAGCTTTCGTCCGCCAACGGAATGGCGTCGCGGGGCGACAGGAAGCCGTCCGACCCGCCCTGATACATCAGGGGGTCGGTCCAGAAGCTCTCGGGCATTTCGGCGCCGCGCGCTTTACGCACCAGCTCGACGTGGTTCACATAGGCCGAGCCGTCCGCCCACTGATAGGCGCGGGGCAGGGGCGCCGCCGCCTCATGCTCGCGGAAGCGTCCACGCGGCACGCCTTCGTGCTCCAGGCTCTCGGCCAGGGCGCGCAGGCGCGGCTCGCACCGCTCCCAGTCATCCAGCGCCGCCTGCAGCGTCGGGGCGATCAGGAAGGCGTCGGTGAACCAGTTCAGGTCCTGCGAGACGACCACGAGGCGGCCGTCGCGGCCGTGCTTGAGCGAGGCGAGTTTCATGACTTCAGGCCTAACCCGAATTCAGAAGCTTGGAAACTGAGCGCCGGTAACCCTCTCGCGATCAGGCGTTGGCGGTCAGCAGGGCGCGGGCCTCGGCGCCGGTGCGGGCGGCGCGATCGCGCACCTCGACCTCGACGATCACGCCGCCTTTCGGCTCGACGGCCCAGATGTAGCGCCGCTCGATCTCGACCGTGCGGCCGGACGGGGCGAACCCCTCGTAGCTGTCGCCCCAGGGCGTGATCTTCTTCACCTCGATGAAGGGCATGGCGCAGGCGGCGTCCAGCTCCTCCTTGGCCATCACGGTCAGTTCGTCGTCGGCGGCGGGCATGGTTCAGTTCTCATCTGCATAGATGGCGACACGGGCGGGCGCGCTCGAAGAGGCGGCGCCCCGGTACATGCCGGAGGTGTTCATGGCGAAGGCGGGCGTTCCGTCCCGCCCCATGACGATGACCCCGCCGTCGCCGCCGATGGCGCCGACTTCGTCGATCTCGGCCTGGGCCGCCGTCTGAACTGATGCGCCCTCAGACGTACGGTGGCAGATGTCGCGGGCCACGGTCGCCCGGATGAAATATTCGCCCGCCCCGGTGGCGGACACCGCGCAGCCGTCGGCGTTGGAGGCGTAGGTGCCTGCGCCGATCACCGGCACGTCGCCGACCCGGCCCCATTGTTTGGCGGTCATGCCGCCGGTCGATGTTCCCGCCGCCAATCGCCCCTGACTGTCCCGGGCCACAGCGCCGACAGTGCCGAATTTGCGTTCGTCCAGCGGGGCTTCATAGAGCGAGGCCAGCGGAACCGGCGCGCCGAGCGTCGTCGGCTCGGGCGGAGCGCTTTGCGGGGGCGCGGGCAGGGGCGTGCGCAGGGCCAGCCTCTCGGTCGG
>NZ_JABAZW010000079.1:3293-3927 GCF_018608325.1 Brevundimonas sp.
GTGTCCGGCTGATGAAGGAGGCTCTGGGATTCGAGGCACGTCAAGCCCGTCGACGCCTCCTCGCACGTTCCCTGATGGAGAAGCAGAGACAGATGCTGATGCAGGGGCGGGCGCGCGGGCAGGGGCAGGCCCTTGTCGCGCAGGGCCTTCAGCAGGGCCTGCCAGCGGCTTTCCGTGAAGAAGAAGCCGGCATCGACCTGCTCCAGACCGACCGAGGCGGCGAAGCTCTCGGCGCCCTCGCCGATCAGCATGACGTGGGGCGATTTCTCCATCACCGCCCGTGCGGCGGCAATCGGGTGGCGCGTGCGCGTCAGACCGGCGACTGCGCCTGCGGTCAGATCGGCGCCGTTCATCACGGCGGCGTCCAGTTCGTTCTTGCCGGCGGCGGTGAAGACCGCTCCGCGCCCGGCGTTGAACAGGGGGTTGTCCTCCAGAGACTGGATGGCGGCCTGCACGGCGTCGAGCGACGAACCGCCCTGGGCCAGAACTGCTGAACCGGCGTCCAGCGCCGCCTGCAGCCCCGCGCGATAGGCGGCGTCGCGTTCAGGCGTCAGGCTGGCGCGTTCGATCACGCCCGCCCCGCCGTGAATGGCCAGCGACCAGCGCGGCGTCTCCTGCGCAACAGCCGGGGCGG
>NZ_JABAZW010000126.1 GCF_018608325.1 Brevundimonas sp.
CTTTCAAGGGCCGGACTCTAGCTCCGCGTGGAGGAAATTCTCAGGGGCACGTCAAATCTTGGATGCTTCGGCTGGGGAGGTCGCTTTCGCTTCGAAAGCCAGCCTTTTGCTCAATGAACTTGCACCGGCCGATGCGCCTTGGGTCGACTCTGCCTGGCGCACACTGAGACGCCTTTGGACCACCAGCAAACAGTGGGGGGCGATATCTAAAAACGAACCTGCGGCCATCAAAGCTCTTCTAGCGCATTGCGGAGACGCGATGCTCGCGACGTTCATAGGACGCGTCACTAGGCGGCTAGGCGAAGTTCAAGAACCTGTTCTGGCCGTTGGCCAAAGCACCCAACATTTTGCTGCGATCAGCCGTGAACTTGTCGCAGCGGCCAAAGAGAACAATCTCGAGCCGCCGGTCATCACGGTGAACAGTGGACCGCCTGTTTTCCTGACGATACTCGCCTATGCGTCGGGAAATAGGGATCTTAACAAATCTCTGATCACCGAGCTTGAGCCAGACGAACTCGTCAAAACGCTCGCGACTCTCATGCAGGACGCGGCGGCCAGCAATGGTGCACACCTCAAGCTCAGCGCCTTGCTCACACGCGAGGAAGATGTCGATTGGATGCCAGTGCTGGATGCCGCACGAGATATCGTCGCCAACCGAAGCATCCCGTACCCTGGAATGATGGCCGCCGTCGATGCGCTCGGCCATTTCTTCTCAAGGGGCGATGCTCACCGCGCACGCGTGCGGGACCTCGTAAGCACGGGGGTGGTTAACAACCGGGTGGCTGAAGCCCGCGCCGCCAGAAACTATGAACTCATGGCAAAGCTGACTGCTTTGGTGTTCGTCGGCGGCGGGACGCCTGCGCAGCCGAACGGCGAGGCGTGGGCTGCTGTGATCACCGCTCATCCAAAACTCCCTGAGCTGGTCGATCAATATGTTCGCGCGTATGGGCCAACTGCTTCGATGCACTTCGCCGTCAACGCTTCAACCGATCCCTCGTGCATGGACCTGTGTAGAGCGGTCACTTCCCATCGCGTTCGGCAAGATCGCTGGGGAAACATGTTTGTGGAGACCGCGATCGCGGAGATCGACAAGTATCTCAACGCGATGGAGCCCGACCTCCATACCCTCTTCCTGAATGGCTTCTCCGGCTACGAATCCTTCTGGGACGAGATCGACGAGGAGGCTCTCAACGTCAATGTCCGCCGCATCCTAACCACGCTGTCCGTTGCTTCTCCGGCAATCGCGAAGGAGGTGCGTCAGCGCGCTCGGAAGGTGCTGAAATCTAAGCTCGACACTGTTACGGCGACCACTTGGCAAGCAAGCGTGCGCAATGGTGCGGAGCCATTGCCGGTAGCACAGGTGCTAGCTGATACGCAGAAAGCCCCGCTCGGATTGAGCTCGAACCTATTCAATGCGCTGACCAACCTCCGTCCGGAACTTGTAGCCAACCATCCGCGTCCGTTCGGCTCCAGATGGTTCCAGGCCGCGAAGCTTCTCTCCCTCAGCGCAAAGCGAACGCTCTTCGTCAACCTTCGTGATCACATCAACGGCGCGTCGGAGATTGCCCGGCTCGATGAACTGCTTCAGCAGGGAGGCGCTGATTTCCTAGCGGATGGGAAATTTGCTGAGGCGAGCGACAGTAGCGTCAGACACATCATCCTGCCCCTCCTCGACAGCGCCGAGGGCCTGGCTTGGCTCCTGCGCAACGCGGATACGTTGGCAAGCTGGATCACTGCCAGCAGCGAGGACACGCAGACTTTCCTGAAAGATCAATTGCATCATCGCTGGTCGGGCGTGGACGCAGGGGGCCGAGAGCAACTGGGGTCGCTCGCGACTGCTTGGACGTTGTCGACGCCCGCCGCGAAAGAAGGAGAAGGCTAGGCTTTGCATTGTCAGCATTCTTGTGGAGTTGATCCCTTTCGGAACCCGCTACTAACGGCTTTAGGTGATGAACGTCTTCACTGGCTCGGCCTCGTTCGACCCAAGCCAGTCCGACTTGAGTGGGGAGCAGGCTATTAGAGGCAGCCGGTTTGAACGTCTGGGGCCGGCTCGCAGACAATTTCTGCTGTAGGCGCTTTTGTAATCAGAAAGACCAAACCGCTGCTGGCGGCGCGTTCGCGACGTCATCGAATGGCTCAGCCTGGCGCTCCCGCGACTGCTAACGACAATCGCCGACCCTGACTCAAAGCGGCGGTCGGCAACGTCCGCTTTCGGGCGTGGGTGCCGGTCAACTGCCAAAGGGGCAGTTCTGATTCAACGCGGACGTTACATTGCTCTGTTCTACTGATGGGCATGAGCGCCTTTGTGGACAGTCCCGGCACGCTGCTGATGACACAGTTCGGGATCTTCCATCGCATCGCCAAAGGTGTTCCGTGATCGGGTCGATGGTTGGATTTAACTATCGTCCCAGCGACTGGACCCATCTGAGCCAAGGCCGGTTTCGACGAACCGCCAACCGCTGCATGCTCGCCGCGTTCGCGTCCACGAATGTCACCATCGCGGCCGAAACAGATCCAGGCGGCCCATCGCCTCCAGTCTGTTGCGCCGCAAGCCGACCGACATGTTCCACCGTGATTGCTGCCAGGTTCTCACCGGACCTAACGACACCTTCTTGCTGGCCGCCATCACGGGCATCTGCCGCTCGACCGAGGACACGATCGATGCGGTGATCTGCTTCGCTGCTGAGGAGGGTGGGATTCGTCCGAGCGCTTTCCAGCAGCGCAACCGCTAGCTCATAGGCTTCGGGGTCCGCGCCAGTCGTGCCGCGTGCAGAGGCCTCGAACTCTCGCCACGAGCGGAAGCGGGACGTGAGCATCTGGGCAGAAGAGAACAGTCCGGTCAGCTCTCCGAGGGTCGTATCGCCGATCCGGTCGCGCACAGTATCGATCTGCCATTGTAGGGTGTTGAGCTCCATTCCGAGCTCCACGATGTCGCCATCGCTGTAGGTCGCGCCTCGAACCTGAACCAGAATGGCCAGCACCGTCTCCAAGATCGCTCCGGCTGAGGGCACGGCGTTGGACAAAACATGGTCATCCTGGAGCCGTTCCACGGCTCGCATGAGGCTCGACGCGGCCGAGGCGACAACGAGAGGTGAGTCCGTCGAGGCCGCGCCCTGTCGCAGACCGACGGCGGCCGACTCCAGATCGAACATAACCGGTGCCGGGCGCTGAACGGCGGCTTGGGAGAGTTCCCGGTCAGTCCGGGCCCGTGCGAATACCCGCAAAAACGCGGTGGCAGTCCCTACAGTGATATATTTCGGGGTCGTCGCGCGCGGCTTCGGATCGCCGGGGCGCCGAGAGATTTGCCAAACCCGATAGGCCTTCTCGATTTCCTCCGTGGGCGTGCTAATTACTCGATGGGTTTCGCCGACCAGGTCATCGAAGGTCGCGACGCTGCCCCCGTATTCCGGCATCGAAAGTTCGAGAGGTAGGACCCGATCGCCCGATAGGATGAGCGGAAACCGCCGGACCTGCCTGCACCAGACCGCAGTGATCAGCATGGCATAGAAGAGATCCACCTTGGCAACGTCGATTACCAGCGCATGCCGGCCGATCGCCCGCTCTAGGCCTGTGATCACCGCGGGGCCACGTTCTGGTTGGGCGCTTGCAGAGGCGATAGTTTCAAATAGCGCAATCACCTGGCCAGGTGGCACCGATGTAGTCAGGGCAGCTCGATACTGATCGGTCAACGGGGAAGCCACGCTGCTGTATCGGCTCTCGACCCTCCCCATTATGTCTTCGAACGCGGCACCCCTGTGCGGGCCTGGCACGTCTGCTGGGGCCTCGATGTCCAGCCATTTGAACGCCCGGGTCGCATGCTTGAGGGAATAGAGCTCAGCAGCCGACTCACTGGTCCGCAACCGGATCGGTGAGCTGAACTGGCTTCCCGATGCGTGGACAGCCTTAATTAGCGGTGTTTCGCGAAAACCCACGTATTTGAGGCCGCCCTCGGCGGTCAGCTCGACCATCAGCGGGCTGACCTGTCTCAGTGACATTCTTGAACCTTCCGGCTTCGCCACAATCTCAAGACGAATCGGTCGCCCTTGTTGCAGACTCACACCGTAGTTTTACGATGCGATCTCCGCAGGACAAGGCGAAGGGCTCTAGGTTGTGGGATTTCCAGCAAGAACGGGCGACGGTGCCCTCAGGGATCTGATCACCTTGGTCGCTCATGACGGCAAGGACAGCCATAAGGTTCTGGAGAAGACTTTCGATTGGCAGCATGCGCGGGCGCTCGAAGTTGGCAAATGGTCACTTGCGGCCGCGAGCGGCCTTGTCGTCGCCGTTGTTGTGGTCGCTCTGCGCCAGCCTTCCGAAGCCGCAGTGCAGACGCAGCCGTGGCGGATCGGCCCCCTGGCGCTTGACCTGAGCTGGACCTGGAGCGCGCTGGTCGCCTTGCTCGCCGGCGTCCTGATCTCCGTAGGCGTTGCCGCATTTCGCTCGGCCGCGCGAACCCAGACACGCTACATTCTGGCCCAGAACCTCCTCGCCCGCCTGCAGGACATCCGGCCCTTTCTAAAGCTGGCAACTGAACAGGCGGATCGTGAATGAACGCTCTAGCTCCGTTTCTCTATGTCGCCCTCGGTGCCGCCGTCTCGTCCCTGCTCGCTGGAATCGCTCGTTTCCAAACATCCCGAAAAGCGTTGGCAAGCGCCGCCGAGCAGACATTCAGGGACGCGCTGAACAGCTCGGACCTCGCGACCATGTCCCGCTATCTGCGCCAAGAACTAGGGAATATCCCGCTGGACTCCTATCTGCAGGACAAGGATGTCCGGGATAGGGTTGATCATTATCTCGCCCGTCTCAACCTGTTCCTCGCCAAGCCGCCTGATGACACAGCCGCTGAACCCGACTTGCGAAACGCACGAAGTGCTGAGGCAGCGAAGTTCCTCGGCCCAACTTTGGTGGGCACAGACAACCGGCCTGAGATCCAAGCTGCGCTTGCCAGCCTGCGGGAGGGTGATGCCTGGAGCGCCCTAGCGCGACTGCGGCGCGACCTTGAGATTCACCTCTTGGGCCTGAGAGCCCGTGGGCTGCAGGAAACGCTCTCGCTCGGGCCCGCCCATCCCAGCGGGCGGTTTTCTTTGACCACAGATGTGCCGCCGTCTGTGATGCCCAACTTCCGCCGATTCTGGCGGACAGCCAGTTCCGCCGTGCATGGGCAGAGGGTCACCTATGAGGAGGTGCTTTCGGCCATCCGGGAGGCCGAAGCTGTGTATGCGGAACTGGATAGGCTCGAGCGGGAAAACGTGGGGCGCGACTGATTGAACCAACACTCTCAAAATCGGAGCTTAAGTCAGAATCCCAGCGGCAAACCAATGTCCGATCCTGGCGCAAAAAGATCCTAATGCAATGACGATATCAGATCAGCAGATACTCGATGCCTTGATCTGGCAGGACTTCGAGGGGCTACAGGACTTTATCCCGAAGCCCTCGATGAAGGGCAGCCGGTACGAGTTCGAGGCAGCTGACGTCGGCGAGGCGGTAGCGCTGGCCGAGACTCTGAAGACGCTCGGGCGCTATCAGTACTTCCGGGGCCAGGCCGACGCGAGCTGGAGCATGACCTCTACCGTTTCTCGGTGCACGCCTGCTGAAAGGGAGGCCGAGCTGGAGAAGGTAAGGGCGTTCTGGTCGTGGGTCCGGAACTCTCCGGAGATGGTCCCTTATCTCCAGTCCGACGATCAGATCCTCGCCGCGATCCAGCACCACGGCATCGCCGCTACCCCGCTTCTAGATCTGACCCGCGAGCCGCCGGTCGCAGGATGGTTCGCCACCGAGGATGTTGGCGCGGCGGGGTACGGGGCGATCTATCTGCTCGACCACGACCGCCTGTCAGACTTTTTCCGGGTGATGTCAGGCGGGAGGCTGCAGTTCCGATTTCTGGAGGTTGATGTCGCCAATCTGTGGCGCCTACAGGCTCAGTCCGGGCTGTTTCTGGAGGGCAACGCGGATCTTGAACAGTTCTGGCCTGTCGACCGGATCGTTTTCCGTCAGACGGGCGCTTGCTCGCCGATCACCCGAAGCGAAATCTATCCGGATCGGGAGAGCCACCTGGAGCAGATGATCCGCCTTCATGCGGTGCTGGACGAGCGGAGCCGCCGGTTCGAGGCGCTCATCAACGACCCGAAATCGCCGCTAAGGGTCTACCATGTGCAGGCAGAGCCTGCTGCTGCTCCCGCCGAGACTGCCCCGCCGAGCGAAATTTGGGCGGCCGGTCCCGACGAGCGGTGGAATGCCGTGGACCTGTCGCAAGCTGACGTCACACTGGCTTTGAGCACGCTCGAGAGCGACGGGAATGCCGTCGTCGATCTGATCGAGCGACGCCGACGTTGCACTGATCTTCTGAACGTCACTGTAGATGGCGAGGTTGTGCCTGGTCGCTTTCAGCGCTTGTTGGATGCCCTCTGGACCGGTATGCGGCCGTATCCGTACACCGCCCAAGAGATCGCGCGGGCAGTGTCCGCCTTGGCCCGCTTTGACGGCTTCTTCCGCCAGTTTAACCTCAATGCCGGCAAGGGGACGTTCGAGCTCGCTCAGGCCCATCTTGAGTCGCCCATCGAGATCGAAATGGGTCTGTTCGGGGGCGGTTCCACACGATGCTGCGTCAGCGGTGCGCATCTCTTGGCGGCCTTTACAAACGCTGGCCGTCGACTGTTGAGCTTGCCCGAGACTGCGACCGTTGAACATATGAAAGCCGCGCTGATCGTTGCGCAGGGCGTGCGGATGGGGCTTTTCGACGAGGAGCGTTTCAGGTACCTCCTGGTCGACGAGATCATCCCTTGGCAGGTCCTCTCGAAACGCGATCCCACGATCTATGCCGCCAGCCAGATCGAGGTTCTTGGCGTCCCCTGATCCGGGGATGGCGGTCGACGGCTGATCACACCACGATTGGCTGAATGTCTGGTTTCCGGCTCAGCCTCAATGTCCGCTGGTGGCGCCCTGCTGACGAGCAGCGCCTGTCGTACTATTCGCGTGAGCTAGAAAATGATGTGCTCGCTGACCCACTAATGGCTGAGATCTGATGTCGACCAAGGCCCACCTGAAGATTGCCGCCGCGCACCTCTGTGAACCGTTGAATGCGGCTAGCTGGTACGACTTCACCACTGGCCCAAAGGCGCGGCTCACGATCCCGCTGCTACTCGCCGACGGAGTGGACGAACTGAATGGTCCGGTACCTCTTACCGGGCATGACCTCCTCGATTGGGTGGAAGGGCATCTGAGCGGCCGCCTGCACGGGAAGGACGGGCGCCTGTATTTCAAGGTCGCTGAGCCAGTGGGGCAGATCATCTCGGCCGAATCCTTCGTGGAAGCGCTGCTCGGCGCAGCAAATAGGATTGACGATGCGCTTCGCGGCCTCACCAAGGTCGTGACCGGCACCGTATGGACGCTGCAGCTGGAAGAGGAACTGCTGGAGATCATCGACGGCGTGCGTGACGGCAAGATCGACGCCGCGGATTTCGCTGCTCGCATGGCGAGGCCGAACTTCGCGCCTGGGACCGCCGGCTACCACCACCTGTTCGCGCGCAACGCGCACATTCTCATCGAGCAAACCCGGACGGCGTTGCTGCGCGCCTTCGACCATGCCGACCGGATGATGGCTCAGACGCAGATCCTGCTCGCGAATGAGGGCGGGAGGTATTACTCGCCTCTCGGGCCGGGGCACGAGATCGTCAACAGTTCAATGACCTCGGAACGTGTGCATGGCGCATTTGCCGATGGGATTAGCGCAGTCGCGACCGCGCTGGACCTCCTGTACCGGCTCTTCGTCTATCTGGTGCGTGAGCCGTTTGGCACGGCCGATCTGCCGGGCAAGCTCTACTTTCCGTACAACGAGACGGGTAAAGCCTATGAGCCTTTTCCGAAAGGAGCCGCAGCGGAACCAACGGATGTTGGTGCTGCCGACCTGCCTTATGCTCTCCCTAATGTCGCGCCAGGCAACTTCTTCGCGCTACGCGCGATGCGGAACGATCTGACCCACAATATGATGTCAGGCCACATCCAGCCGAGCTGTTTTGTGGGCCGTGGCACTACTCTCGTCGCCAATATTCCGATCCGCTATGTCCAGGCGGTCGCGCCCGATATCGACAGCACAGGCAAGCCGCTGAAACATGCCTATGTAGAGCGCTTCTATAAGCAACAGCGCGATGCGGCCGTTGAGCTCCACGATCTAACTGAAGAGTTGGCTCTGACCGCGGACCATTCTTTGCAGTGGCTGGCGCATCGACTCGAGCGGAGGTTGGCGCGCGCAACGTGAATGCGCAATCGGACGAGCAATGGATGGAGGGGAACCGCGTTTAGGTGGACGGAAGGCCTCGCGGGTGGGCAACCCTCAATGTCCGCTCTCCGGCACGCTCCCAAGGCCCGCTATTGGCGCGTCGCAGCCATTGGCGACGACTTTTCCGCTGGTTTCTGGTAGCCTCTGTCGCGTGCCGGAAATCGCTGCGATTTCCGTCGCCGTGGTGACCATAGGGTGACCACGGACATCGGCCGCATTGGCGGATATCAATTTTTATCAATGCTCTCAGGAGTTTATCGGCGCGGATAAGGCGGCTTCAGGTTCCTCTACTGGGACATCGAGCTCGAACCCTAGGGGTTCTCGTTGTTTCCGTTGATGTCCAGGTGCCTGTTTCCATGACGAAAACAGGGCAAGGGGCGATTGCTCGGGATGACCGTCTTATCCTCCGATTTGCTCACGACTGGTGACCATGCGGCGCTCAATATCGTCCGTGCGCCGATCAAGCGGCAGGCCCGCAGACTGTCGGCATAAAGTAAGGTCGGCGAAGGCGGCCCTGTCTAGTCGCTGTCCAAGTGATGGATTGCCGCCACTCGCCTCTGCGGATATCAGATATGTAACGATGGTTTTTGGTGGCGGAATGTCCAACAAATTCTGGCTTCACGCCTTTAATGTCTTATGCGCTGGTGGGCTTTGGAGTCTGGCGGGCGTTTCTCTGGCCGGGGACGTGATCCTGCGGGGCGAGGCGCCGGCCTGGGTGGTCGCTTCAACTGAAGCGCCGCCTGTTGGCGCGGATGCTCCGAACGACGGTCTGCGTGTGCTTTTGTTCGATGTCCAACATCGTGCCGACAAAGGGGTCCAATCCGGATTTGTCCATCTGAGGCGTCAGGCCCTGTCGCCGCAGGCCCTGCCTATGGTTGGCAGTGTCGGCCTGACCTGGAGCCCGGCCAGCCAGGACGTCACCGTGCATCAGGTGCGCATCATCCGGGACGGGCAGGTGCTGGATGTCCTGGAGAGCCAGGCGTTCGAAATTCTGCGTCGTGAGGCGAACCTCGAGCAAGCTATGCTGGATGGGCAACTGACCGCTGTATTGCAGCCGGCAGGCCTGCGGGTCGGAGACATTCTCGATGTCGCCTACACCCTCACGTCGCGGGATCCGGTGACGGCCGATCATGCCGAGGAGGCTTTGGACCTCAACCTGCCCCTTGTTGTGGATCAGGTCCGCTATCGCGCCTCCTGGCCTTCGGATCGCCCCATGCGTCTCAGGGCGGAGAAGGACTGGACCCCACTGACGGTCAAGCAGCGTGACGGTTACGCCCACGTTGATCTGTCCTTCCAGAATCTCCAACCCATCATTGTGCCGGCGGACACGCCGGTCAGGTTTCATTTCCCACGGCGGATCGAGTTCAGCGACTATCGCGACTGGTCCGAGATCGCCGTCGCTCTCAAGCCCCTTTACGACACTGCGCGGAATCTGCCCTCGGATACGCCGCTCCAGGCAGAGGTCGCGCGTATCCGCGCCCTGTCCAACGATCCTGCGGTCCAGGCGGCGGCGGCGCTGAGGTTGGTTCAGGACGAGATTCGGTACGTCGCCTTGATGATGGGCGAAGGCGCGCTGACGCCAGCGACCGCTGATGAAACCTGGCAACGTCGCTATGGGGACTGCAAGGCCAAGACTGCACTGCTGCTCGCTCTGCTCGATGAACTGGGTATTGAGGCCGTCCCGGCGGCGGTGAGCGTGGGAAGCGGCGACGGCTTGCCAGATCGCCTGCCCATGGTCTCAGCCTTCGATCATGTCCTGGTGCGCGCGACCATCGATGGAAAGGTCTATTGGCTGGACGGAACCCGGACCGGCGATCGTCAACTGGATGAAATCGTCACGCCAGCCCTGCACTGGGCTCTGCCCCTGTCGGGGCCGCAAGCGCGCCTGGAGCGGCTGGAGGCGGCTTCTCTCACAGTCCCGACCACGGAAACGCTTCTTACTCTCGACGCCAGCGCAGGCCTGTATGCCCCGGTCGGTGTCGAGGGAGAAATGATCCTGCGCGCCGACGAGGCCGCTGTTCTCGGTCAGGCCATCGCGCTTTTTTCTGAAACGCAGAAGAATGCGGCGCTACGCAGTCTCTGGGACTGGATTCCCGACCTGGAGATCAGCGAAGTCGGCTCAGCCTATGATTTGCAGGGCAATGTCGTTCGCCTGACAATGAAGGGAACGACGTCGCTGACATGGAGCAGTGATGGCCTGGTTCCGCCTGGGACCAGCTATATGAGCTATTCACTGGCGCGGCGCCCGGAAGGTCCGTTCCAGTCTGCGCCATTTGCGATCAGCCATCCCGTCTATACGCGTCAGCATGTGACCCTGCGCTTGCCAGAGAACGGGGGCGGTTTTCGTATATCCGGCGGCCAGGTTGACCGCGTCGAATTGGGCTATCAACTGCGGCGCACCGTTGTCTTGGCGGGCGAGCAGATGACCGTGGACTTCACCCGCCAAAGTCGGGCAGCCGAAATCACTGCCGCTGAAGCCGAACAGTCCCTGGCTGCGAGCAAAATTCGGCCTCGCGATCCGCCGCGTATCTTCGCGCCCACTTCCTATCGCCTCAGCGAAGCGGACAGAAAGGCCTTGGCTTCTGATGTACCGACTACGGCGGCGCAATGGCTGGATCGCGCTTGGGCCATGTCCCAGGCTGATGAGAAAGACCAGGCCGTCGAGGCGGCTGCCAAGGCCATCGCTCTTGAACCTGAAAACAGCAACGCTTGGGCCAATCGTGGAGTCTATCGCTTCCACGCTGGCGACCGAGCAGGTGCGAAAGCCGACCTGGAGAAGGCTGTCGACCTGGATCCCTCAGAACGTATCGCCATGAACGGTGCGGCTCTGATCGCCATGAGCGAAGCCCGCTACGGTGATGCCGTCATTGAGTTGTCGCGCGCCTTGCGCCAGGCGCCTGGCGACGTGTTCGCCCTAAGAAGGCGCGCTCAAGCCTATGTGGCGTTGGAGCAATATGACCGCGCTCTGCGCGACATCGACGCTCTGATTTCCGGTGGGGAAGACAGCGATGAACTCAAGCTCGTACGGATCGGCGTGTTCGAGGTCGCCGGCCGCATCGACGAGGCTGACGCTGCGATGGCTGCTGTTGTTGCGGCCCGACCAGATGACATCGACCTCAAACTGCAACGGATTGGCTTCCTGAATAGGGTCGGGCGCAAGGAGCAGGCAGAGACGGAAATGGACGCCCTTGCCGTCACCATGCCGTCCGACAGCAAGATTTTGCTGAATCAGGCAGTGCTCAAGCTCGACCTAGGCAAGGCGCAGGCCGCTATGGATCTGCTGGATAATGTGCTGCCTCTCGATGAAGAACGGGCGCAAAGCGTTCTGATCTATCGTGCGAAGGCCGCCATCAAACTGGGGCGGCTCGATCTCGCCGCGCAGGATTTTGCGACGGTTCGGGCCAAGGCAGGGGATGACGCCGGAGTCCTCAATAACCTGTGCTGGGCCGCTGCGACCACGGGCGCGCTGTTGGATCAGGCGCTCAAGGACTGTGATGCAGCCTTGGCTATTTCGCCCGCCGCATTGCACATTCAGGACAGTCGTGCGCGAGTGCTCCTTCAAATGGGAGACGTGACTGCGGCCCTGGCGGCCTACGACGCTGTATTGGCTGTCCGTCCCGAATACGTGGGCGCTCGATATGGCCGGGGGCTGGCGTTGGAAGCCTTGGGGCGGGTTGACGAAGGGCGAGCCGCGAAGGCCGTAGACATCGCCAAGTTTCCGCATGTCGTCGATGATTTCGAAGCCTATTCCCCTCCGACGATCCAGCACTAGCCTATAGGCGCAGTCTAGGAGCCGCAGGATTCCCGGACGATCAGTTCGGTCGGCAGGACGCCTCGGCCTCTGAACAGTTTGGGGTCGAGCAGGCTGGCGACCATCAGTCGGCCCGCTTCGTAGGTGTCCTGGCGGATCGTGGTCAGGGTAGGGGTGCTGAGACGGGCCAGCAGCATGTCGTCATAGCCGACGACCGACACATCTTCAGGCACTGACAGACCGGCGCGGCGGATGGCCTTGATGGCGCCCAGCGCCATCAGGTCGCTGGTGGCGAACAGGCCGTCGAACTTGACGCCGCTTTCGATCAGTTGGGCGACGGCGCGTTCGGCGGATTCCAGTTCGAACTCGACCTGGACCATCAACTGGTCGTCCACGCTGATGTTCGAAGCCGCCAGCGCTTCCAGATAGCCGCGGCGGCGTTGGTCGGCTTCCGGGTCGGTGCCGCCCAGGAACAGGATGCGTCTGCGTCCGCCGCGCGCAATATGCTGGGTCGCTCGTTTGCCGCCGACGACATTGTCCGAGCCGACCGAACGATAGCGCTGTCCGGGCAGGTGGGCGCCCCAAACGACAAACCGTGCATTGGTGTCGGCCAGTTCGTTGAAGGCGTCGTGCAGCGCCGCCTGGCCCAGGAAGATCACGCCGCTGGTCGTGCCTGTATTGGTGGCTTCCTTCAGGTCTTCCAGAGAACCGGCAGGCGCGTGGCTGACCGTGAAGTCGCAGTCGCGTGCGCGCGCCGCCTCGCCGATGCTGGCGAGCAACTCCAGGAAGAAGGGGTGCGACAGGGGCAGGGGGCGCCCGCGATTGTACGGCGTGACGATTGAAATCGAGCCGCCAGCGCTGATCGATGGGCGCGGCAGGGTCGATTTGAACGCATAGTCGTGCTCACGAGCCAGGGCCCAGATGCGCTGTTTGGTCGGTGCGCTGATCAGGGCGTGGTCGTTCAGCGCACGCGAGACGGTTGAGGCGGAAACCCCTGCAAGACGTGCAAGATCGTCGAGGGTTGTTTTTCGGTTGCCGCCGCTGGTCATCGCAATCAACCTACACGGTGCGGCGGGGTCGGGACAGTCCGCTTGAAAAGCCTGGGGAGGCGAAGCGTTGACGGACCGGAAACGGGATCGAGGAGGGATCAATTCCAAGGCCCTGGCCTTGGTCGCAAACGCCAGCGCAGGCCTGTTCGGCGTCCAAATTGTGTGGGGATTGCAGGGGGTCGCGACCAGCCGGATCTTTCAGTCGCTGGGCGCGGAGATGGCGGACCTGCCGTTGCTGTGGATCGCTGCGCCGGTGACGGGGCTTCTGGTGCATCCGGTCGTGGGCTGGTTGAGCGACCGGACGAAGGGGCCGTTCGGGCGTCGGCGGCCCTATATTGCGGTCGGCGCGCTGATGACCGCATGCGCCATGGTTCTGATGGGGTGTGCGGACAGCCTGTCCATGGCTGTGCTGGCCCTGTGGCTGCTGACCCTGTCGGTGAATATTGCGATGCAGCCGATGCGGGCCCTGGTCGCGGACCTGGTCGACAAGGATGATCTGAACCGCGCCTACGCCTTGCAGGTGCTGTTCATCGGCGCAGGGGCGATCTTTGCATCGTGTCTGCCGTGGCTGCTGGCGCGGCTGGCGTCCGGGGGCGCGCATGGGCTGGAGGTCGGCCCCAGCTGGCGCCTGGCCTTTCTGGTCGGGGCCGTCGTCTTTCTGATGGCCGTGGCGTGGACGCTGGCCAGAACCCGAGAGTCGGGGCCTTCTCATGCCCAGGCTGTTGAAGGCGTGACGGTCGCAGAATGTCGGCTGCGGCCGGGCATGTGGCTGGCGCTGGGCGTTGCGGTTGCAGCGGTTGCGGCGATGCTCGACGTGCGGCGAGAGGTCTATCTGCTGGCTGGAGTGCTTGGCCTGTACGGCGTGCTGCAGTGGGCGGTCTTCATCCGCGGGCGTCGCGACCCTTTGTGCCCGCTGAAGGGTGTTTTGGGCATCGTGGCCTGTATTGCGGCCATGCCGGCGATCATGCGCCGTCTGGCCCTGGTGCAGTTTTTCACCTGGTTCGCGCTGTTCACCCTCTGGGTCTATGCGGTGCCGAGCATCGCCGCGCATCAGTATGGAAACGCAAGGCCTGGATCGCCCGTTTACGAGGCCGCTGCCGACTGGGTCGGCGTGCTGTTCGGGGTTCAGGATGCGGTGGCGATCGGGGCCGCGTTGTTCCTGCCTTGGATCGCCCGGAGGATCGGGGTGGCGCGCTGTCACGCCGCCTGTCTGGCGGTCGGCGCCATCTGTTTCGCGTCGATGAGTCTGGTTCCAGGCGGAGGCATGTTGGTCCTGCCGTGGGCGGGTGTCGGCCTCGCCTGGGCATCCATTCTGTCCGCCCCCTATGCGATTGTCGCGGCGGCCAGTCCGGCGGATCGGGTCGGCGTCAATCTGGGCGTGCACAATATCTTTCTGGTCCTGCCTCAGCTTGTCGGCGCCAGCCTGCTGGGGGTGGTGGTTCAGCGTGTGTTCGAGGGGCGGATGCATCTGGTTTTGCCTCTGGCCGGGCTATCCTTCTTCGTTGCGGCGGTTCTGGCGCTGCGCTTGCGAAGCAGCGGGCGCGATGACAAGGCTCAATGCAATATCTTGCATTGAGCCTGTGCGCGACAAGTCACATTTCAGACGTTTTTCCCCGATGATCGCCTAGTTCAGGGCTTCTTGCGCTTGCATTTCTCGATTTGCTTACGCAAGAATATGCAAGAACCGCGCAATAAAGCACGGGCATGGCGCGTATGCGCCAATAGGGAGGGGTACACATGTCTAACAGAGCGATTCGTCGCGCCTGGTTCGTGGGCGCGTCTGGAGCAGCCTTGCTCACCAGCCTGGCCGCCACATCGGCGAGCGCCTGGACGGGCGCGGAACTGCGTGATGCGCAGGCGACGCACAATCTGACGTCTTCGATCAATGCGGCGATCATCGCGGCCGATGCACAGGAAGCCGCTGCGCAGGATCGCAACACCAACGTTGACGACGTCATCGTCACCGGCGTGCGTCAGGCGCTTGCGACCTCGCAGGAGATCAAGAAGAAGGCGGACACCTTCGTCGATTCCATCACCGCAACGGACATCGGCGCCTTCCCGGACAAGTCGGCGGCTGAAGCGCTGGCGCGCGTTCCCGGCATCACGGTGAACCGCCTGCAATCGGCCGACGACTCCACCCACCCGTCGGGCGAACCGACCGGCGTTCTGATCCGTGGCCTGACGCAGGTGCGGACCGAGTTCAACGGCCGCGACACCTTCTCCGCCGACTCGGCGCGCGGGCTTCAGTTCAACGACGTCTCGCCCGAACTGCTGGCGGGCGTGGATTCCTACAAGAACCTGACTGCGGAAATGATCGAAGGCGGTCTGGCGGGTACGGTGAACCTGCGCACCCGTGTTCCGTTCGACCAGAAGGGCCTTTTGATCACCGGCAACGTCAAGGAGAACTATGGCGACCGTTCGGGTGAATGGACGCCGGAATATTCGGCCCTGATCAGCAATACCTGGGACACCGAGATCGGTCGTTTCGGCGCCCTGGCCAGCATCGCCAGCAGCGACGTGGTCACGCGCACGGAAAGCGTGATCATGGACAAGATCGACACCTACTGCTCGGCGGGCTTCGGCACGACGACCAAGGCGACGCTGGACTCCAGTGGCCATGTGACCTGCACCGCCAATCCGTTCGGCGGGAAGGATTTCGTCTATGCGCCTGACGGCATCCGCTTCTCGCAGGTCGACTATGACCGCCAGCGTCGCGGGCTGGCCGCCGCCCTGCAATATGAGAACAATGCGGGCAATCTGCGCGCCACGGTTCAGTACATTGAATCCAAATACGACAATGCCTGGCTGGAACGCGCCAGCCACGTGAAGCTGGAAGGCGGCTATTTCGGAACGCCCGCCTTCAATCCGCGCGGCGGCTCGGTTCTGGTTGGCAGCAAGGGTCTGACCTTCGGCGCTGACGGCATGCTGCAGTCTGGCCTGCTGACGCAGGGTGCAGGTTCCTGGGGCGGCACCTGGGAAAGTGAACAGGCGGCGCTGAACGCCGGTCAGGTCGCGCCGGGTGTTCCCTTCGTCAAATATTGCGGCGCCGGCGCCTGCGGACCCGACAACCGCAACGGTCTGTATATCGAGAACGAAGCCCGTAACTTCGACCACTCGGAATCAACGCGTGATCTGTCGGGGAATATCAGCTGGGATCCGACCGAAAAGATCCACGTCAACCTGGACGTCCAGTACATCGACGCCTCGGTCAGCAACAACGACATCCTGGTCGCCGCCAGCACCATGGCCAATGTCGATTACAGCGTGAACAAGGATGGCACCCCGCAGGTCAAACTGCTGCCGGGTTCGAACAACAACTATGCAGCGGGCGGTTTCGCCAATCCGCACAACTACTTCATCCCCTTCATACAGGGCCACGTCGAAGACAACGACGGAAACGAATTCGCCGCGCGCGGTGACGTCTCCTACAAGTTCGATGACGGCAGTTGGTTCGACAAGCTGTCGGTGGGCATCCGCTTCGCCGACCGTAAGCAGACCGTGCGGTACTCGACCTTCAACTGGACGCCGATCGCTGCGGCCTGGAACGGCTGTGCCGGACCTGGCTTCAATGCAGACAATACCACGCCCGGCGCCTATCCGACCGGCACGGACCGCTGCGGTGGAAACGTCGGCCGTGCGCCCTTCCAGGGCTATGGTGCTGGAATCTGGGAATCGACGCCACTCGACAGCTTCTACAACGGCAGCGTCTATGACAACGGCCCGCTGGTCTATCTGAACCGCGATACGCTGCGGGACTTCCCCCGCCTCGTTGATGCGCTGGGTCCGCGCACCAATGCGCCATTCGGCGGCTACACCCCGATCTGTGATCGTCCCGATGCCACGGTGGACGGCTGCTTCACGCCGGGCGAACTGCTGAAGGTCAATGAAAAGACCCAGGCCGCCTATGCAATGCTGCGTTTCGGCGGCGATGATCACACGATCTTCGGCGGCGTGACCGTGGCGGGCAACGTGGGCCTGCGCTACGTCCGTACGGAAGAGAACAGCGACGGCAGCGTGGCCTTCCCGCACGCCGATGTCTTCGCTGGTCTGGCCGCCTGCGGCTCTCCGTTGTCGGGGAACAGCATCGTCAATCCGGCCTGTTATCTGACCTCTGCGGTCCGGGCCTTTGCGAACGGCGCTGTCGCGCAGGGCAGCTACAACTCGTCCTATACGAACTGGCTGCCCAGCCTGAACCTGCGTTTCGGCCTGGATGATCAGAACTTCATCCGCTTCGCCTATTCGCGTGCGATGTCGCGTCCCGACATCGGTTTGCTGCGCAATACTCTGGCCATCAATGCGCCGGTGTATTCGACCACGGCGGACTCGCCTTACATCGTCTACAAGAATCCATCCGCTCCGCACACGGCGGACAATGTCGCGGGCTACAACTTCGTCTTCCTGGCCAACTCGGGCAATGCTGCGCTCAAGCCGCTGACGGCGGATCAGTTCGATCTGTCCTTCGAACGCTATGTCGGCCGCAACACCTCGCTGGCTGCGGGCCTGTTCTACAAGAAGCTGTATGACGCGATCTCGTTCGGCCAGTTCACGCGTGAAGTCACCAACGGCAGCTCGACCCAGACGGTTCAGATCAACGGCCCCAGCAACACCGATGGCGACAGCGGCTCGCTGACGGGCCTGGAGCTGTCCTACCAGAGCTTCTTCGACTACCTGCCGGGTTGGTTGAGCGGTCTGGGCGCACAGGCGAACTATACCTATGTGCACCAGTCGGGCATCAACAACTCCAACCTGTTCACCGCTTCGTCCAGCGGCGACGTCGGCGCCTTTGGTGCGGGCCAGCAGTCCTTGGGCGGTACGGGCAATGTGATCGATTCCCACCGTCTGGCCGGTGTTTCGACCCACACCTACAACGTCGTCGGTCTGTATGAAAAAGGCCCGCTGGGCTTCCGCCTGGCCTACAACTGGCGCTCGCGCTACCTGACCCAGAACCTCGACTGCTGCATCGGCCTGCCGGTGTTCCAGAAGGCCGCTGGCTTCCTGGATGCGTCGCTGCGCTATTCGATCAACAACAACATCGAACTGTCGTTCGATGCGACCAACCTGCTCAACACGACCACCCGTTACGAGCAGCAGATCTTCGGCGACTCTCCGCAGACGCCGGGGGCTTCGCCCGTCTTCCGCGACTCCGCGTGGAGCCGGGTCGACCGTCGCTATCAGATTGGCATCCGCGCCAAGTTCTGACCTCAAAACTCACCGCCGCGGCTTTTGTCGCGGCGGTGTCCTTTGGCGACACGCCCAGCGACGGCTCGGTGCGACGGTCACGTCCGCTGATCCGGCCGCAGGACGACGGCGGTTTACGCCGTCGCCCATTCAGTAATCTTGAAAACAGGACATTCAGCCATGCTGGCACGCGCGCTGATCCTCGCTGCCCTCGCCATGCCCGCTGCCGCTCAGGCAGGCGCGCGCGAGTGCTCGGACTCCCCCGGCAGGGTGCTTCAGCTCTGCATCTCGGTCGATGGAGGGCGGGCTGTCTATGAAGTTTCGCGCCATGGCCGTCCGGTCATCGCGCCTTCGACGGTGGGACTGGCCTTCGCCGGAGAGCCTGCGGTGCGCTGGTCGACCCTGACCGAGGCGCGCCGGTCATCGACCGATACGACCTGGGAGCAGCCCTGGGGCGAGCAGCGCGTCATCGCCGACAAGCATAATGAGCTGAAGGTCACCCTGGGCGGCGACACCCCCTATAATCGCCGGGTCATCGTGACGGCGCGCGTCTTCGATGACGGCGTGGGCCTGCGTTATTCCTATCCGGAAATCCCGGCGGGCAAGGCGGTGGAGGTCGTCGGCGACAACACCCAGTTCCGCACGCGCGGCGCCAATCAGGCCTGGTGGTATTCCGCCTGGGGCCAGGAACGCGACGAGTATCTTTACACCGAGACGGACGCGCGCCGGATCACGACCGCAGAGACGCCGCTGACGCTGAAGCGCGACGATGGCCTGCATGTCTCGATCCACGAAGCCGCCCTCATCGACTTCCCCAGCATGCTGCTGTCAGGCGACGGCGCTGGAACCCTGACGGCCAAGTTGATGCCGTGGCAGGACGGGGTGTTGGCCCACAAGACCGGCCCGTTTGACACCCCGTGGCGCACCATCGTCATCGGCGACACGCCGGGCGCTTTGGCGGACAGCCGCATCGAGCTGAACCTGAACGAGCCGAACAAGCTGGGCGATATCTCCTGGTTCAAACCCGGCAAATATGTCGGCGTCTGGTGGGAGATGCACCTGAACCGCAGCACCTGGGGCAGCGGCGAGCATCACGGCGCCGCCACCGCCAATGTAAAATCCTACATCGACTTCGCCGCCCAGAACGGCTTCGGTAGCGTTCTGGTCGAGGGCTGGAACGAGGGCTGGGATGGCGACTGGATCGCCCACGGCGATAAGTTCAGCTTCACCAAGGCCTATCCTGATTTCGACATCGCCGAGATCACCGCCTATGGGCGCGAGCGCGGGGTCAAGCTGATCGGCCACCATGAAACGGCGGGCGGCGTGCCCAATTATGCGGCCCAGCTGGAAGACGCCATGGCCCTGTACGAGCGGTACGGCGTCGATGTGGTCAAGACCGGCTATGTCCGCCACAGCGGCGACATCGTCGACGAACAGGGCGGCCTGCAGTGGTTCGCGGGGCAGTATATGGTGCGCCACAACCTGCATGTCGCAGAGGTCGCGGCGCGTCACCGGATCGCGGTCAACGCCCATGAGCCGGTGAAGGACACCGGCCTGCGTCGCACCTGGCCCAATATGATCAGCCGTGAGGGCGCCCGCGGTCAGGAGTTCAACGCCTGGGGCGATCCGACCAATCCGCCCGAGCATATGACCATCCTGCCGTTCACCCGTTTGCTGGCCGGGCCGATGGACTTCACCCCGGGCATCTTCGACATTCCGCGCGGCGGCATCGCCCTGACCCGCCGGGTGCAGACGACGCTGGCGACGCAGCTGGCTGAATATGTCGTGGTCTACAGCCCCGTGCAGATGGCGGCGGACCTGCCGGAGAACTATCTGGCGCACCCCGACGCCTTCCAGTTCATCAAGGACGTGCCGACGGACTGGGAGAGGACACGGACGCTGCAGTCCGAGATCGGCGACTATGTCGTGGTCGCACGGCAAGAGCGCGGCGGTCAGGACTGGTATCTGGGCGCGATCACGGACGAGAACGCCCGCACCCTGAGCCAGCCGCTAAGCTTCCTGGCGCCGGGCAAACGCTATGAGGCCCAGATATATGCGGACGGCGCCGATGCTGACTATCGGACCAATCCGATGAGCTACGTCATCACGCGTCAGGTGGTGACCAGCGCAGACACTCTGCCCATCGTCATGGGGCCGGGCGGAGGCTTGGCCGTGCGTTTCCGCGCACTGCCCTGAGGACTGAGCCACCTGACCCGGACGACGGTTCGCACCGTCGTCCGGGTCTTTTTTTATTCGGCGTTCGCGACGGCGGGGGCTGTCCGGTCGGGGCCTGACAGCTTGGCCTTTAGCTGGCGCAGCAGGAACAGAATGACCACGGCGGCCTGCGCCGTTGAGGCGATGGCGGCGGCCCACCAGAAATGCTCCAGCCTGCTCCAAGGCTGGGCGACCAGAAAGACCATCGCTCCCGCATAGACCGCCAACCGCACCACGCCGCCGATCAGCGACGGTCGGGTGTCGCCCAGCGCCTGGAAGGCGCCGGAGGCGGTGAAGGCCAGCCCGGACGCCAGGAAGATCAATGAGACGATCTTCAGATAGTTGGCCGCGATCGCGCCGGTTTCGGCATCGGCGGCAAACGGCGCGACCAGCAGGGGGGCGTTCCACTGACAGATCAGGGTCAGGGCCAGCATGATGATCGAACCCATGACCGCCGCATCGCGCACGGTGCGGACCACGCGGCTGTACTGACCCGCGCCATAGTTCTGACCAGCGATGGGGCCGACCGCGAAGGCGATGGCCATGGCGGGCAGGAAGACAGCCTGCATGACGCGCGATCCGACGCCGAACCCGGCCTGGGCCTCTGCGCCGAAATGCTGGATAAAGCCGTAGGTCAGGCTCATGGAGACGAACAGCAGCAGGAACTCGGCGCCCGCCGGGAAACCGATGCCGATGATACGACGCAGGACCGCGCTATCGGGCGGCGTCAGGCGCATGGGCTGGGCGATCAGGGTCTGGACGCGGCTGAAGATCACGACCGCGCCGACAAAGCCCGCCAGCGCCGCAATCGCGCTGGCCAGACCGGCGCCGAAGGTTCCCAGCGGCAGGCCAAGACCCCAGCCTGCGATCAGCACGGGGGCCAGCAGAGCGTTCAGCAGAACGGTCGCCGACTGGATCATCATGGTCGGACGCACCACCCCTGCCGAGCGCAGGGCCGCGCCCATGGCGCCGGTCGGGAACATCAGGGCCAGGGCGGGCAGGAAGCCGTGCAGATAGGCGGCGCCTTCGCGGGCCGTCAGCGGATCTGCCGACAGGCTGCGCATGGCCATGCCGCCAAAGGCGTAGCCGACGATCAGGGTCACGCCCGCCAGAACGACCGACAACAACATGGCCTGACGATAGACGGTCTCGGCGCCCGCATTATCCTTGGCTCCGATGGCCCGCGCCATCAGGGACATGGTCCCGACCGCCACCATCTGTGATGCGGCCATGACCAGAAAGAAGACCACGCCCGCCAGACCGACACCCGCCAGGGCCGCCGGGCCGATCCGTCCCACGAAATAGAGGTCGATCAGGAAATAGAGGGTTTGGAACAGCAGGCCCAGGCCGATGAATACCGCCATGCCCAACAGATGCCGGGTGATCGAGCCTTGGGTGAGGTCGTGTTGCATGTGTCGTGTCCTGAGCGCGCGGCGATCCGCTGCGTGCGGGCGCTGTAGCGTCGGATCAGGACCAAATCAATATTGTCCGGGTTTTATTACCTATCGCCTGACAGTCGGTCCCAGGCCAGGGCGTGGACACGGTCTCGGCCCAGGGCGGCGACCATGGGTTCGTTGGCGAACAGGCCGGAAATGACGGGATCACGGACGCTCAATCCCCCGGTGAAGGCGCCGAAGGCGGGCAGGATCAGGCGCGATCCATCGGTGATGAAACAGGGGCGGCGAACGCCCCGGCCATAGGCGACGACACGGGCGCAGGGGTGCAGGTGCCCCGCGACCTCGCCGTGGCGATTGTCATCGGCGGATAGGGGCTCGGGTTCGTGGGTCAGGCGCAGCGCGCCCAGCCTCATGTCGCCGATGACGGCGCCGGGCAGGCGGATAATGGCGTCGGTCTGGGCCAGAGCCTCGCGGTCGTGATTGCCCTCCAGCCACAGCCAGTCGCGACCTGTCGCCATCCGGTCCAGCCGCGCGCGGTCGTCTTCGGCCATCCGGGCGATGGCCCTGGCGTCGTGGAAACTGTCGCCCAACAGGATGACCATCGCCGGATCCAATTCCGCGATCTCAGCCTCCAGCCGATCCAGGGTCGCGCGGCTGTCATAGGGGGGCAGCAACTGGCCACGCGCGGCAAAGGCGGAGCCCTTCTCCAGATGCAGGTCGGCGGCGATCAGGGTGCGGTGCGCTGGCAACCACATCGCCCCGGAACAACGCAGATCACAGACTTCGCCCGCGATCAGCACGCGCAGCGAACCGCAGGGCTTGCGGGCGGGCGACAGGGTCTGGCGCAGGGCGGCGTTCATGGGACGTCGTCCATGACTTCGGCGATCAGGGCGTCTGCGCTTTCATCCAGGATCATCTCGGCGGCGTCCCCACCCACACGCTCGCGCCCGATCTGGACCAGAACCGGCACGCTGAACGGCGACGGCCGGGTCAGCGATATGGGGCGGATGCGACCCTCAATCCGCGCCAGCATCTGACCCAGGCGCGCCACGTCCAGCAGACCCGAGGCGGCATCGGCGCGGGCGGTCTTCAGCAGCAGGTGGTCGGGCTGGTGTCGGCGCAGCACATCATAGATCAGGTCGGTGGAGAAGGTGACCTGACGCCCGGTCTTCTCCGCGCCCGGCAGGCGTCGCTCGATCAGGCCCGAGATCAGGGCGCAGTTGCGGAAAGACCGCTTCATCATGAAGCTTTCCTCCAGCCATGCCTCCAGATCATCGCCCAGCATGTCGGGCTGGAACAGGGCGTCCAGATCGATCCGATCCATCGGCTTGATCGACCAGACGGCGAACGAATAGTCGGTGACGACAAATCCCAGCGGCCCGACGCCCAGCCGGTCCAAACGCCGCGTCAGCAGCATGCACAGGGTGGTGTGGGCCAGCCGTCCCTCGAACGGATAGGCGACCATGAAGTGGCGATTGCCGCGCGGGAAGGTCTCGACCAGCAGGGTTTCCGCATCGGGAATGACCGATCGCGTCTCCTGAAGCTCCAGCCACTCCTGCACGTCCGGCGGCAGGACGCGCCAGTGGTCGCGGTCCTGAACCATGGTGCGCACCCGGTCGGCCAGAGAGGTGGACAGGGGAAACTGCGATCCGCCCCACGACGGAACCTTCGGGTCCTTGTCATTGGCGTGGGTGACCAGGGCGTCGGTCCCGTTGATGCCCTGAAAAGCCCAGACCTGACCGGCGAACAGGAAGGTGTCGCCGGGCGTCAGCTGTTCGAAATACCATTCCTCGGCCTCGCCCACCTTGCGCCCGCCAATCAGCTGGCGCGAGGCGCCGCCCCGTCGCGACGCCACCCGTACGTTCAGATTACCGGCGGAGACGATGGCGCCGACATTCATGCGGTGGCGCTGGGCGATGTGCTGATTGCGGACCTTCCACTGGCCGTTCTGTGTACGGACGATCCGTGCGAAACGGTCGTAGGTCCGCAGGGCGTAGCCGCCGGTGGCGACGAAATCGACCACCTCCTCGAATTGCTCCCAGGTCAGGGCGCGATAGGGGCCGCAGGTTCGGATTTCGTCATACAGCGCCTGCATGTCGAAGGCCTCGGAACAGGCCAAGCCCATCACGTGCTGGGCCAGGGTGTCCAGCGTGCCGATATGGAGCGGCTCCCAGTCGAAGGCGTTGTCGGCGACGGCCTCGCGCGCGGCCTGACACTCCAGCATCTCGAACCGGCTGGCGGGCACCAGCAGGGCGCGGGACGGCTCGTCCAGCCGGTGATTGGCTCGGCCGATGCGCTGGACCAGACGGCTGGAGCCCTTCGGCGCCGCCATCTGGATGACCAGATCCACGTCGCCCCAGTCGATGCCCAGATCCAGTGTCGAGGTGCAGACCACGGCCCGCAGATCGCCCCGCGCCATCGCCGCCTCGATCTTGCGTCTCTGTTCGGCGGCCAGCGAGCCATGGTGCAGGCCGATGGGCAGATTATCGTCGTTGACGGCCCACAGCTGCTGGAAGACGAACTCGGACTGCCAGCGCGTATTGACGAAGATCAGGGCGAGGCGGGAGCGCTGGATGGCGGCATAGACTTCCGGGATGGCGTGCTGGCCGGTGTGACCCGCCCACGGCACCTTGCCCTCCGAGATCAGCACATCGATGACCGCAGGCGCGCCAGGATCGCCGCGCACGAGAATGACCCCTTCTCCTCTGGTGGGAGAAGGGAGAGCGGGACCCAGCCACCCTCTGATCAGATCGGGGTCTTCGATGGTGGCGCTCAATCCCACGCGGCGCATGGTGGGTGAAAAGCTCTGCAGCCGCGCCAGACCCAGGGCCAGCAGGTCGCCGCGTTTGCCGCTCCAGATCGCGTGCACCTCGTCCAGAACGACGCATTTCAGGTCGGCGAAATAGGCCCGAGCACCCTCCCAGGCGCAGAACAGGGCCAACTGTTCGGGCGTGGTCAGCATGATGTCGGGCGGGAAATCACGCTGGCGTTGGCGCTTGGATTGTTTGGTGTCGCCCGTGCGGGTCTCGACATGGATGTTCAGCCCGATCTCGCGGATCGGGGTCATCAGATTGCGCTCGACGTCGGTGGTCAGGGCCTTCAGCGGCGACAGATAGAGGGTGTGGACCCCCGATCCCGGCCCGATCTCAGGCCTTGGTCCGCGTTCCGCCAGATCGATCAAGCTGGGCAGAAAGCCCGCCAGCGTCTTGCCGCCGCCGGTCGGGGCGACCAGCAGGGCGTGTGACCCGGCCTCGGCCGCCGCGACCATCTCCAACTGATGCCGCCGGGGCGACCAGCCGCGGCTGGCGAACCAGTCGGCGAAAAGCGGGGGAAGGGTCGTCACCCCAGCCGAGCGCCCACACAGGCCTGACCGTTCCATGCGCCGCCTGAATCCAGACAGGAATCCTGGGCGATGGCGGCGCTGAGGGTCGGCCAGGCGGCGAACCCGATCAGAACGGCAAGCGCCGCCGCCAGGAGGATCACGGCCAGCAGGCCCTTGGGGGTCAGAAGCTTTGTCTTGGCGGCCATGAGCCAGAAATAGCGCGCCAGAGCGTCGGTCGCTAGATGTTCCCGTTCCGTTTCGCTCTCAGGCTCGCTATCTATCGGCTGTGTCAGACGAATCCGTCATTGCAGAAACGACCCGGACCGGACCCGAACTCAGGTTCGACCTGCCGCCCGCGCTGGCGACGCCGCCGGGCGCGGGGGCCGTGTGCGATGATGCGGGCGCCAGAAAGATCGGGCGTGGCGCGGCAGAGGGCTTCTTCACCACGGGGCCGGTTCTGATCGCCCATGCGTCGTTGACTGCGCGGCGGCTGGGCCTGACGCCGCCGTCCCGGTCGGCGGACCTGATGGATGTGCTGGAGCTTTACGCCTTTGTGCGGCCCGCCCGGTTCTGCGCGCCTTCGCCGACGGGCCTCGCACTGGCTTTGGGCCGGGTCGAGCCGAAGTCGCCCGAGGAACAGGCGGCGGCCTTGCGTGAAGCAGCGCAGGCCCTGCTGGGTGAACTGGCGGCGCCCGCCTATCCGCACCGCGAAGAGGCCTATGTTCTGGCCCTGACGATGCAGCGCGCGGGTTGGGCCTGGGGCGAACGCGCGGTGCAGGCGCTGGAGGCGGGCGGGGTGCGAGCGCGCCAGCATCGCGGATCGGGACTGGATGCCTGGACCCGCCTGACCGAATGGG
>NZ_JABAZW010000104.1:0-370 GCF_018608325.1 Brevundimonas sp.
CGCCCGCCGATCTGGCCCGCGCGGCTGGCGTATCCTCCGGCGTGGTCAAGGGGCTGGTTGATGAGGGCGTGCTGGAGGTGGTCGAGATCGCGGCGGACGCGGCCTTCGACGCGCCTAACCCCGACCACGCCCCCGCGACCCTGAACCCTGATCAGGCGGCGGCGGCCGAGGCTCTGGCGCAGGGCGTCGCCGACGGCGGCTTCAAGCCCTTCCTGCTGGACGGGGTGACCGGGTCCGGCAAGACCGAGGCCTATCTGGAGGCCATCGCGCGCGTGCTGCGCGCCGATCCGGCGGCGCAGATCCTGATCCTTCTGCCCGAAATCGCCCTGACGCAGGCCTTGATCGAGCGGATCGCCGCCCGCTTCGGCGC
>NZ_JABAZW010000104.1:436-1538 GCF_018608325.1 Brevundimonas sp.
GTTCCTGCCCTTCGTCAACCTGCGCCTGCTGATCGTGGACGAGGAGCACGACACCTCGTTCAAACAGGAAGAGGGCCTCGTCTATCATGGCCGCGATCTGGCCGTGGCGCGGGCGCGGATCGAGGGGGCGGCGGTGGTGCTGGCCTCGGCGACCCCGTCTCTGGAGACCCTGTGGAACGCCCAGCAGGGGCGTTACGCCTGGCTGAAGCTGGGCGCGCGTCACGGCGTGGCGGTTATGCCGGACATCGCCCTGCTGGACCTGCGCCAGAGCCCGCCCGACCCCCAGACCTGGCTGTCCCAGACCCTGCGTGAAGCCATAGGCGAGACCCTGATCCGCAAGGAGCAGGTGCTGCTGTTCTTGAATCGGCGCGGCTATGCGCCGGTGGTCCTGTGCCGGGCCTGCGGGCATCGGCTGACGGCGCCCGACACCGACAGCTGGCTGGTCGAGCATCGCTACACTGGGCGGCTGGTCTGCCACCTGACCGGCTTCTCCATGCCGCGCCCGAAACTGTGTCCGTCTTGCGGAGCTGAGGATTCGCTGGTCTCGGTCGGTCCCGGCGTCGAGCGGGTCGAGGAAGAGGTGCGCCAGCTGTTCCCCGAGGCCCGCACCGCCGTCTTCAGCTCCGACACCGTGCCGGACGGCAAGTCCGCCCGCGCCCTGATCCAGCAGATGACGGACGGCGAGATCGATATTCTGGTCGCCACACAGGCGGCGGCCAAGGGGCATAACTTCCCCGGCCTGACGCTGGTCGGGGTGGTGGACGCGGACCTTGGCCTGCGCGGCGGCGACCTGCGCGCGGCGGAACGCACCTATCAACTGCTGGCTCAGGCCACGGGTCGGGCGGGCCGCGCGGACAAGCCGGGGCGCGCCCTGCTCCAGACCTGGACGCCCGAACATCCGGTGCTGATGGCTCTGGCCGCCGGCGACCGCGACGCCTTTGTCGAGGCCGAGATGGCCGAGCGCGAGGCGGCGTCGCTTCCGCCCTATGGCCGTCTGGCGGCGCTTATCCTGTCCAGCGAGAATGCAGCGGCGGTCGAGAAACTGGCCAATGATCTGGCCCAGACCATTCCCAACGCCGAGCGGCTGGAGGTTTACGGCCCC
>NZ_JABAZW010000104.1:1548-3878 GCF_018608325.1 Brevundimonas sp.
CCGCCGATGCGCCTCTGGCTCTGGTGCGGGGGCGTCGGCGCAAACGGCTGCTGGTCCGCGCCGACCGGGACGTGAACATTCAGGCCTTCCTGCGCGCCTGGCTGTCGCGGGTGAAGGTTCCGGGCTCGGTCCGCCTGACGGTGGACGTGGACCCCTATTCGTTCCTGTAGGGCCTCAGCGCAACGGCGTCAGAGCGCCATCACCGTGCCCAGCAACAGCCGCGCGCCCGAGCGCCCCAGCGCCGTATCGGTCGCCGCCTGCAGGACCGCCGAAAGCTGATCGATGTCCGGCGCCATTCCGGGCCGCATGCCATTGGCGAACCGCTGCGCCGCCTCATTATAAGCAGACCGGAGCCGCGGCCCCGACGCCTGCGCCCGCGCCCTCAGCGCCGCATCCGGCACATCCACGCCCGTCTCGATCGACAGCACGCCGCGCCGACCATTGGCCAGCATGAGCGTCGCCGTCACCACAGGCAGCCGCATATAGGCGCCGCCCGACGACGGTTCTTCACCTCCGCCAGACGAAGCCTTGGCCGGAGCAGCCGCCGCCGCCACAGCGGCCAGCCCCAAAAGTGCACGACGATCCATGCCCACACCCTGCACAGCACCGCTTAAGGCCGGGTTACGCTGTTCGATCTGATTTCTACGGACCGCCTGGTGGAGCCGAGGGGAATCGAACCCCTGACCTCGTCATTGCGAACGACGCGCTCTACCAACTGAGCTACGGCCCCGTTTCCAGTGCTGGATCGGGCCCCAGGCGAGGTCGGGAGATAAGAGGCGCGTGGGCGTGGTGTCAACGGGCTTGTGCGCGCAATGGGCGCAGGCGCGACGCCCTCATTGTCGGGCGGCGGACGACAGTCTAGAAGCCGGTTTCGCTCTAGGAGACACTTCATGGGTTACGCCCTCGTCTGGCTGATCAACACCATCATCAGTCTGATGATCTGGTTCATCATCGCCCAGGCCATTCTGAGCTGGCTGGTGGCCTTTGACGTCGTCAACTACCGCAACCGTTTCGTCTATTCGGTCGGCACCTTCCTGGACCGGATCACCAGCCCGCTGCTGGAGCCGTTCCGCCGCATGATCCCCAGCCTGGGCGGCATCGACATTTCACCTATCGTGGTGATCCTGCTGTTGCAGTTTGCGACCGTCCTGTTCAATCGTTCGGCGGCGCCCGCTCTGATCGCCATGCTGGGCTGAGGTGCAACCGCCGGGCGTGCCCGGCGGCCTGAACCGGGGTTCGGGGCGACACGAAAGGGCCGGAATCTGACGTTGGGGCGCCGATGGCCCCTTGCGCCGCGCTCGCACCTTCCTAAGGTGCCCGCCCCGACCATTTTCGACCACGGTTCATGAGCACGATCTCCACAGTCGCCGTCATCGGCGCCGGACAGATGGGCGCAGGCATCGCCCATGCGGTGTCCCTGGGCGGCTATTCTGTCCGGCTTTATGACGTGAACGCCCAGCGGCTGCCGTTGGCCCAGGGCGAGATCGCGGCCAGTCTGGCGCGCCATACGGGCCGTGGCCTGATCGCCCAGGCCGACGCCGATGCGGCGCTGAAACGCATCACCGCCGTCACCACCATCGCTGACGCTGTCACCGGCGCCGATCTGGTGATCGAGGCGGCGCTGGAGGACGAGGCGGTCAAGAAGGGCGTCTATGCCCAGGTCATTCCGCATCTGGGTCCGCAGACCCTGCTGGCCTCCAACACCTCTTCGATCTCGATCACCCGTCTGGCTTCGGCGACGGACCGGCCGGACCGGTTCGTGGGTCTGCACTTCATGAAGCCTGCGCCGGTGATGAAGCTGGTGGAGATTATTCGCGGCATCGCCACCTCGGCCGAGACCCATTCCGCCGCCGTCGCCTTCGCCGAGAGCCTGGGCAAGACCACCACGGATGCCGAGGATTTTCCGGCCTTCATCGTCAACCGTATTCTGGTGCCGATGATGAACGAGGCGATCTTCGCCCTGTATGAAGGGGTCGGCAATGTCGCCTCCATCGACAAGGCCCTGCGTCTGGGCGCCAATCACCCGATGGGGCCGCTGGAGCTGGCCGATTTCATGGGGCTGGACGTGGTGCTGGCCATCATGAACGTGCTGTACGATGGCCTGGCCGACAGCAAATACCGGCCCTGTCCGCTGCTGGTGAAATATGTCGAGGCCGGTTGGCTGGGCCGCAAGAGCGGGCGCGGCTTCTATGATTATTCGGGCGAAATCCCGGTGCCGACACGATGAGCGGCCGGTTCGAGAGCTATGAGGATCTGCCCGGTCAGGCGCGGATCGTCGAGCGTCCGGGCACTGTATTCGCCATCGCCGCCGCCCTGGCCGGGGCCGCCTG
>NZ_JABAZW010000104.1:3888-25323 GCF_018608325.1 Brevundimonas sp.
CCGCTGATCCTGACCCTGCCGATCTGGCCGCCCAGTTCGTGGATGCCGGGATGGGAGCTGGACTGGCGTCTGATGGTGCTGGTCATCGGCGTGATCGCCGTGCCGCTGGGGGTGTGGCGGGTGCAGGTCGAGCGTCGTCGCAACGGCAAGCCGGTCTCGCGTCTGGGCGTGGTGTGGCGCTTCATGCTGTTCGGCGGCCTGCTGGCGGCGCTGCTTCAGGTGCTGATGGCTCTGGCCCTGACGGCCCTGGGTGCGATGGCGTCGGCTAACGCCATGCAGGCGGTGGGCGCAGCCGAGACGACGTTGCTGATCTTCGGCGTCGGCGCCCTGCCTTTGTCGATCATCGTCGGCATCAGCTACGGCCTGTGGGCGGGACTGTGCGCGGCCTTCATCGCCTTTGAGGCCAAGCCGGCGGTCAAGGATCGTCTGGGGTTGATGCCCAAGGCCTGATCGGGCGGGCGAGGGTTGGGGGATCCGATGTCTGACGCTGCTGGAATCCAGACAGGAATTCAGGCCTTGGCGCCCGTCGCGCCGCGCCTGCGCATCGCCTCGTTGGACGCCATGCGGGGTCTGGCGATTCTGGGCATACTGGCGGTCAACGCCTCGGCCTTTTCCCTGCCATTCATGGCCTATGGCGAGCCGGAGTTGAGCCCGTTTGCCCTGGTCGGCGCCAACGCCGTGGCGCGCTGGGCGGTCGAGGTCTTCTTCGAGCAGAAATTCCTGACCCTGTTCGCCCTGTTGTTCGGGGCGTCCCTCTATCTGGTCGGCGGCGAGCGCAGCGATGCGGCGCGCGGGCGGCTGTTGCGACGGCGCCTGTTCTGGCTGGCGGTCATCGGCCTGATCCACGGTCTGGCCCTGTGGTACGGCGACGTGCTGTTGCTCTACGCCTGGTCCGGCCTGTTCGTGATGCTGATGCGGTCCATGCCGGCGCGCCTGCTGATCGGGATCGGTCTGGGGGCGACACTGGTGATGGGCGGACTGCACGCCATCATGGCCTGGCTGGCGGTGTCCGGCCCGGAGGCTCTGGTCAATGAGATGCAGGGCGGCGCGCCCGGTTTCGACGTCGCCGCCGTTCAGGCCTCCATCGCCGCCTATCGCAGCGGATGGGGCGCGGCCATGGGCCAGAACCTGTCGGCCTGGATGTTCGTCCAGGGCATGAGCGTGACCATCTTCGTCTTCTCGACCGTGCCGCTGATGATGCTGGGCATGGGCCTGTTCAAGACGGGTTTCTTCGGCGGGCAGGCCTCGACGCGAACCTATCTGGCGGTGATCGCCGTGGGCGCCGCGATGCTGGCCCTGCTGGGCGGTCTGAAATGGGTCGAGGCGATGGCGCCTGCGGGCAGTCACCCGACCGGCGGTCTGGCCGATGCGGCCATGGCTTTCCCGATCCTGATCACCCTGGGCTACGCCAGCCTGATCATCCTGCTGACCACGCGGGGGCTGGACTGGGCGACGGCCGCGCTGAGGCCCGTAGGGCGGATGGCCTTCACCAACTATCTGACCCAGACCCTGATCATGACCACGATCTTCTACATGCCGTGGGGGCCGCGCCTGTTCGGACAGGTGGATTATGTCGGTCAATGGGGCGTGGTTCTGGCCGTCTGGGCGGTGCAGTTGATCTGGTCGCCGCTGTGGTTGTCGCGGTTCAGCATGGGACCGCTGGAGTGGGTGTGGCGCTGCCTGACCTATGGCCGCCGGGTGCCGATCCGAAAACAGGGTTGAGAGCGCTTTTATCCCGGACGGTTAGCGACTAACTGGAGGCATGGCCGCCCCGGATACTCCTGCTGAAACCTTCAAGCGCGCGCTGGGTCATGCCGCCCGCGCCCTGGCCGAACAGCCGGAACTGGAAGTCGTGTTCGGCTCTGACGGGCCGAAGATGGTCGGCGGCGTCCTGACCCTGCCGCATCCGCCACGTGATCCGTCGGGACCGGAAAGCGCGTCCCTGCGCGGACAGGCCGACCGGCTGGCCCTGCGGCTGGCCAATCATGATCCGGCGCTGGACGGACGGATGCGCCCTGCCGACAGCAAGGCCGCCGAGGTGTTCGAGGCCGCCGAGCAGGCGCGGGTCGAGGCGGTCGGGTCCGAGTTTCTGGCCGGGGTGCGCGGCAATCTGGATGCGGCCCTGATCACACGGCTGGAGCGGAACGGCGCCCTGCGCATCAATGAGGCGGAACGGGTGCCGGTGGCCGAGGCCGTGGCCCTGCTGGTGCGTGAACGTCTGACCGGGCGTCCTTCGCCGGATGGCGTAAGGTCCATGCTTGATCTGGTCCGCGCCAATATCGAGGCCAAGGCCGGCGCCAAGCTGGATGCGCTGGCGGCGGCGTCGGGCGATCAGGCTGCATTCGCCCTGAAGTTCCGTGACGTTCTGAAGGCGCTGGACCTCGACCCCGCAGACGGGCGCGGCGAGGACGCCTCAGAAGATCCCGGCGATCAGGAACCGGACCCCCAGGACCCCTCTGCTGACGACGATCAGGACGAGGAGGAAGAAGAGGACGGCGGCGAAGGCTCTCAGTCGATGGAGGGCGACGCCGACGATCAGTCCTCGGAAGACGAGCGCGAAAGCCGCCCCGAAGGCGCGCCCGCCGACCCCGATGGTCAGGCCTCAGACGAAGGTCCCGAACTGCAGGAGGGCGAACAGCCCAACCGCCAGCAGACCGCCGACGACGGCCGGGCCGTGGACGCCTATCGCGTCTTCACGACCGCCTATGACGAGGTGATCGACGCCGCCGAACTGTGCGACCCGATGGAGCTGGATCGGCTGCGCGCCCTGCTGGACGGCCAGTTGGCGGTGCTGTCCAGCGTCGTCTCGCGGCTGGCCAACAAACTGCAGCGCCGCCTGCTGGCCCAGCAGAACCGCTCGTGGATGTTCGATCTGGAAGAGGGGATGCTGGACACTGCGCGCCTGACGCGGATCGTCACCGACGTCACCGCCCCCCTGTCGTTCAAGGCCGAGAGCGAAAGCCCGTTCCGCGATACGGTGGTGACCCTGCTGCTGGACAACTCGGGCTCCATGCGCGGGCGCCCGATCATGGTGGCGGCGGTCTGCGCCGACATTCTGGCGCGGACGCTGGAGCGCTGCGGCGTCAAGGTCGAGATTCTGGGCTTCACCACCCGCGCCTGGAAGGGCGGACAGAGCCGCGAAGCCTGGATCAGCGCGGGAAAGCCCGCCAATCCGGGCCGCCTGAACGACCTGCGCCACATCATCTACAAGGCCGCAGATGCGCCATGGCGCCGGGCCAAGAAGAACCTGGGCCTGATGATGCGCGAGGGCCTGCTGAAGGAAAACATCGACGGCGAGGCCCTGCAGTGGGCGCATGGACGGCTGCTGGCCCGCGCCGAACAGCGCCGCATCCTGATGGTCATCTCCGATGGTTCGCCGGTCGATGATTCGACCCAGTCGGCCAACGCCGCCCTCTATCTGGACAAGCACCTGCGTCAGGTGATCGCCGAGATCGAGGACCGTTCGCCGGTCGAGCTGCTGGCCATCGGCATCGGCCACGACGTGACCCGCTGGTACCGCAAGGCCCTGACCATCGTCGACGTGGAGCAGTTGGCCGGGGCCATGACCGAGAAGCTGGCTGAATTGTTCGAGGCGGACGGCGCGGCTGGCCCAACCCGGCGGGTTCAGAAGAAACGCGCGGCGTGAAACGCCTGCCCCGTCTGACGGCGGTCTGGGCGGCCTTGACCCTGACCGCCTGTGCGGCGTCGCTGGGGCCGCCGCAACCCTATCCACTGGTCACGGACGGATGGACACCTGCGGTCGTGCAGTTGCGGAGCGTCGGGCTGGGCCTTCCGGGCGGCGTGACGCTGGCGCAGGGCGTGACCTATGCGGGCGGGCTGTCGGTCATCGCTGATCCGACCTCGCCGGTTCACAGTCTGTCGGACCTGAAGCTGACGGGCGACGGCGGCGTGGTCATGGTGTCGGATTTCGGCGATCTGGTCATCGCCGACCTGCGGCTGGACGGGCAGGGACGTCTGGTCGGGTTGGACCATGTCCGCACCCGTCGCCTGACATTGCAGAACGGCCAGCCGATCACTGACAAGCATGACGGCGACGCGGAGGGGCTGGCCCTGACGCCGGATGGCGACCTGCTGATCAGTTTCGAACGGAACCACCGGCTGTGGAACTATGGTCCCGTGTCGGCCATTCGACCCGACCCGCAGGCCTTGCGCATTCCCGACTTCGACTTCGCCGAGAACGACGGAATGGAGGCGGTGTCGATCACCGCCGACGGTTGGCGCATCGCGGGTGAGGCGGGCGGCCTGTGGGACTGCACCCCTGTGCGCTGCGTGGTGGTGACGCCGCCGCCGCAAACGCCGGTTCCGCTCAGCGGCTGGCGCATCACCGGCATGGACCGCGATCCGTCCGGCGAGGGGTGGTTCGTGGTCGAGCGCCTCTATCGCGCCCCGTTCGACCTGCGTGGGCGCATCCGACGCCTGGCGCCCGACGGGACGCTGGGGCCCGTCCTGGTGGAACTGAAACTGCCGGGAACGACGGATAATTTCGAAGGGGTGGCGGCGGAACGACGCGGCGATGCGACGCGGCTCTACATCCTGTCGGACGACAACTTCAATCCGGTGCAGCGGACCCTGTTGCTGGCGTTCGATGTGCGTTGACCGCTGCCTTTGCCGTCCTTGACCTGATCCGAGGGTGACGCAAGCGGGAGGGCTTACGCCGCCCCCGGCCATTGACTGTTCTGGGGGGCGCTGGGGGCCGGCGTCAGCGCCTTGACGAAGGCGTCGCGCCAGATGCCGACATCGGTGTCGCGCACCACCTGCATCAGCGCCTCCCATTTGCGGATGCGCTCGTCCAGCGGCATGGTCAGGGCCTTGTGAATGGCGTCCGACAGCTCTTCGCGGCTGAAGGGATTGACCAGCAGGGCCTCGCCCATCTGCTCCGCCGCGCCTGCGAACCGTGACAGGATCAGCACGCCGGGGTCTTCGGGGTTCTGGGCGCAGACATATTCCTTGGCCACCAGGTTCATGCCGTCGCGCAGGGGCGTGACCAGACCCACCCGCGCCGCGCGATAGATGCCCGCCAACTGATCCCGGCGATAGGTGCGGTTCAGATAGCGGATCGGCTGCCAGTCCATGTCGCCGAAGGCGCCGTTGATCCGCCCGGCCAGGGCGTCCAGCCGCGCCCGGATGTCCTGATAGGAATCCACGTCGTCGCGGGATATCGGCGTCACCTGCAGCAGGAAGACCTCGCCCCGCATCGCCGGATTGTCCTGCAGGAACTGCTCATAGCCCAGCAGGCGTTCCTCCAGCCCCTTGGAATAGTCCAGCCGGTCCACCCCGACGATCATCTTGCGGAAGGCGGCGGAGGCGGCCATCCGGTCATAGGTCCGCGCGCCAAGGGTCGAGTTGCGCGCCGCCAGAAATCCTTCGACATCGATGCCGATGGGGAAGACCCCGGTCTGGACGCGGCGTCCGAAACACTCCAGCCCGCCGTCGCCGAACAGTTCGCCGCGCGCCTCCGAGACCACATAGTCGGTGAACAGGTCGCTCCATTCCTGGGTGTGGAAGCCGATCAGGTCGAAGTCGAACATGGATTCCACCAGACGCCGGTGGTGGGGCAGGGTGACCAGCAACTGGCGCGTCGGCCAGGGCGTGTGCAGGAAGAAGCCGATCCGGTTGCGCACGCCGAGGCGGCGCAGATCCCGCGCCATCGGGATCATGTGATAGTCGTGGATCCAGATCATGTCGTCGGGCTGGATCAGGGGCGCCAGAACCTCGGCGAAGCGCCGGTTCACCCGTTCATAGCCCTCGCCATAGGACCGTTCGTATTGGGCCAGATCGGTCCTGTGGTGGAACAGGGGCCACGGGGTCTTGTTGGCGTAGCCGTTGTAGTATTCGTCGACGTCGTGCGGCTCCAGATCGACCAGAGCCACGGTGACCCCGGCCCGATCCTCGATCTTCACCTCGCCGGTCCATTGATCGACGGTTTCGCCGGACCAGCCGAACCACAGGCCATCGTATTTTCGAAGGGCGGCCGACAGGGCCATAGCCAGGCCCCCGGCGGACCCGGCGGCGGGGTCCCTGGGTGCGGATACGCGGTTCGAAACGACGATCAGGCGGCTCATAAACTCACTGCTGGCGGCGTCCCCAGCCCAGGGACGGAAAAAGGCGGTTCAGGTCTTAACGTACGTCGGTCCAGGATCGGCTCAACAAGACGGCGCAATTGATGATGCCGACCAGGGAATAGGTCTGCGGATAATTGCCCCACAGTTCGCCGTCCTCGATGGAGATGTCCTCGCTGAGCAGGCCCGCCGCGGTGCGACGGCTCAGCATCTCCTCGAAGATGGTGCGGGCCTCGGCGGGGCGCCCGTTCTGCAGCAGGGCCTCGATGAACCAGAAGGTGCAGAAGTTGAAGGCCGTCTCAGGTTCGCCGAAGTCATCCGGCTCAACATAGCGGAACAGGAAGGCGCCCTTCTTCAGATCGCGCTCGATGGCGTCGAAGGTGGCGACCTGACGCGGATCATGCGCCTCCAGGAAGCCCAGATCGGTCATCTGCAGCAGGGAGGCGTCCAGTTCGCGGTTGCCGAAGCTGGCGGCGAACCGCCCTTCGTCAGGCAGGAAGGCTTCGGCCTCGATCCGTTGTCGGATGATGGCGGCCCGCTCGCGCCAGAAATCGCCGCGCGGCTGCAGGCCCAGATGGTCCGCCGCCTTGGCCAGACGGTCGCACGCCGCCCAGCACATGACCGAGGAATAGGTATGGACCCGCGCGATGGTGCGGAACTCCCACAGGCCGGCGTCGGTCTGGTCATGCATGGCGAAGGCGCGTTCGCCGACCTTCTCCAGCGCGTGGAAGTCATCGACCGTGCCGGGGCGCAGCAGCCGCTGGTCATAGAAGGCCTGCACCAGCGGCAGGACAATCTGTCCGTACACGTCATGTTGCAGGTGCTCGTGCGCCTGATTGCCGATGCGCACCGGTTTCATGCCGCGATAGCCCTTGACGCTCTCGACGATGCTTTCGCCGATTCCAGGCTCCAGACCTACGCCATAGACCGGCTGGACGTGACCGCCCGCTGCGTCATCGACCAGATTCCTCAGATAGCCGAGATAGTTCTCAAGAATGTCCACCGCACCCAGCCGGTTCAACGCCCGCACCGTGTAATAGGCGTCTCTGATCCAGCAGTAGCGGTAATCCCAGTTGCGCCCGCTCTCGGGGAACTCGGGCACCGAGGTGGTCATGGCCGCGACGATGGCCCCCGTCTCCTCATAGGCGCAAAGCTTCAGGGTGATGGCCGCGCGGATGACGGCGTCCTGCCAGTCCAGCGGCAGGTACAGGGTCTGAACCCAGCTCTGCCAATATTCCACCGTGCGATCCAGTGCCGCCTGAACCCCGGTGCTGATGTCCTGGTCATAGCCCTCGTCCGGGCCGAGGAAGAAGTAATAGGGCCGCTCCAGCCGGATCGTCCGCTCATTGAGGATGTGCGAGACGGGGCAGTCGGTGGTCAGACGAAACACAATGTCCGGGCAGATGAAGCGGATGTGGTTCGAGCCTGAGGTATGGGGCGCGGCCTTGGCCCCCCAGTCCGTCGACGGGCGCAACCTGACCCTGATGCGCGGGGTGCCGTTCAGCGGCCGCACGATCCGTCCAAAGGCCAGCGGGCGATAGGTGCGGGCGTGTTTGGCGTGGCGCGGGGCGAAGTCGATGATCTCGACCGCCGCCCCGTCCCTTGCCGTCAGCACCGTGCGCAGGACCGGGGTGTTGCGCACATAGGCCTGATCGACGCTGACCTGATCTTCCAGTTCGACGGCCCAGAAGCCGTGATCGGGCGTCTCGCCGTTCATCAGGGCGGAAAAGACCGGATCGCCGTCCACGCGCGGGGCGCAGGCCCAGACAAAACGACCTTGCCGATCAATCAGGGCGCTGATGGCGCAGTTGCCGATGGGCCAGAGGTCGAGATTGGGTTTCACGCTCATGCCTTGGCCTCGGCGATGGCTTCCAGCCAGGTCAGGACGGCGTCCACATCGTCCAGGCCATAACGTGCGGCGGTCGGTCGTGCGGGACCGACCAGCACGCCGTAGCCGCCCAGAGCCTTGGCCGCCTCGAACCCGTCCTCATCGGTCACGTCGTCGCCGACCATGATGGGCAGGGCGTTCCTGAACGGCGCCTCGCGCATGAAGGCCGTCAGGGCCGTGCCCTTGGTGGCGCCGGGCGTCTTCAGCTCCAGCACCATATGGCCCGGCTGCAGCGTCAGTCCGGTTTCGATCTGCAGGCGGGTGGCCAGCGCCTCCGCCGCCCGCGCCTGATCCGGGGCGCCGCGATAGTGAAGACCGGCGGAAACCCCCTTGTCCTCCACGATCATGCCGGGTCGGCAGGCAGCGAAGGCCTCAAACGCCTCCAGCACATAGGCGACGCCCTCGTCGGCCTGTTTCCGCTCAATGCCGCCGTCACCGCGTCGCCGCTCCAGCCCGTGCACGCCCGAGGCGGCGGTCAGGGCGTGGTCGGAAATCCGGTCGATCTCGGCGATGGTGCGGCCGCTGATGATGGCGACGCGACCCTTTAGACGAAGGTCGATGGCTTTCAGCGCAGCCGTACGGCGGGCGACCGGCCCGACCTCGCCGGGGGTCGGCGCCAGGGGGGCCAGAACGCCGTCCATGTCCAGGAACAGGGCCGCGCCATCCGCCCTTACAGGCGGTGGTGGCAGGATGAGATCGACGGTTCCGGCGCGAGACGGCATGAGGCTTCGGCTCTTTCTTTTGTTCCCCGATGTCGGAACGCGCCAGACCGGCAAAGGTTGACCAGAAAGCGACAAAGGCGTCTGAAAAGGACGAGTTGCGCGCCGCGCGTGGGTGGGGCAATGGCCGCAACCTCGAACAAAGGAGAGCCCGACTACGGGCCTGTCGCCAGATGACCGAGATCGAACATTCGTCGCCGGACGCCATCGCCGTCATGACCGAACGGGCGCGTGAGGTGGTGAAGCTGAACATCGAGGCGCTGGAGGCGCTGGAGCGCTCCATCGACGTCTCGATCGCGCGCGCCGTCGATGTGATCATGAGCCGTCCCGGTTATGTGGTCGTCACCGGCATGGGCAAGTCCGGCCATATCGGCGGCAAGATCGCGGCGACCCTGGCTTCGACGGGCACCAATTCCTTCTTTGTCCACCCGGCGGAGATGAGCCACGGCGATCTGGGCATGCTGCGCCCCGATGTGACGCTACTGGCCATCTCCAACTCCGGCGAGAGCCGTGAGCTGCGCGACCCGCTGATCTACTGCCAGCGCAACAATATTCCCGTCATCGCCATCACCCAGCGTCCGACCAGTTTCCTTGGCCGCAACGCCGCCGTCTGCCTGACCATGCCCAAGGTGGCGGAGGCCTGCCCCAATGGCCTGGCGCCGACGACCTCGACCCTGATGACCCTGGCCCTGGGCGATGCTCTGGCCATGGTGCTGATGGACCGTCGCCAGTTCACGGCTATGGACTTCGGCCTGCATCACCCCGGCGGCGCCCTGGGCATGAGCCTGCAGAGCGTGCGCGAATGGATGGGGGACAACGCCGCCGCCCCCGCCAGCGTGCCCCTGACCGCCAGCTTCAGCGAAGTCGTCTCCGCCGTCACAGAGGGGCGCAAGGGCGCCGTCGCGGTGCTGGATGATGCGGGGTCCCTGGTCGGGATCGTCACCGACGGCGACCTGCGCCGCGCCTTCCAGCGCGATGACACGACCAGTCTGAAGGCCGCCGACATCATGGGCGCCAATCCGATCACGGTGGACACCAATGCGCGGATGAGCGACGTCGTCGACCTGTTGACGGCCAACAAGATCTCCAACCTGTTCGTGGTTGAGGAGGGCCGCCCCATCGCCATCGTTCACATCGCTGAACTGATGCAGGCGGGCTACGTCGCCTGATCGATCGACCATGAGAATCCTCTACGACGCCAGCCGGTTGATGAGCCGGGCCGACCGTTCCGCGCCGACGGGCGTGGACCGGGTCTGTCTGGCCTATGCCGAATGGCTGCTGTCCCGGCCCGATGTCACCACCATCCCGGTCCGAGGCCGCAAGAACCGGCTGGTCACGGTCGACAGCGACTGGTTCCGACGTTTCGTCGTTGATCTGAGGGCGCGCTGGAACGGGGCGGTCAGTGCGCCTGCCGATCTGGAACATGAGGTGCGGTTGCTGCAGGCGTTGACGGCGTCGGACCGCCCGGCAGCCTCGGTCATCGGCGCACCGCCTGCGCCCGCGCCGGAAAAACCGGCCGACAAGACCCGGGTCCTGAAGCAGTTCTTCCGCTCCAACCACGGTCAGCGGCTGCCGCAGGCTGATCTGTACCTGAGCGTCGGCCACACCACCCTGCATGAATCGACCGCCCTGCAGGAGCTGGAGGCGGCTGGCGTCGAGCGGGTGATCCTGATCCACGACCTGATCCCGATCACCCACCCAGAGTTCTGTCGTCCTGGGGACGGGGATAAACACTATGCGCGGGTGGCCAACACCCTGCGCTATGCCAGCCGTGTGATCGTCAACTCGGCCTATACGGGCGATGAGTTGCGGGCCTTTGCGTCGCGAGAGGGTTTGCCCCAGCCGCCAATCCACGTCGCGCATCTGGGGCTGGAGCCCGCCTTTGTCGCCGGTGATGCGATTCAGGCGTCGCGGCCCTATTTCGTCCATGTCGGCACCATCGAGGCGCGCAAGAATCTGGCCCTGATCCTGACCCTGTGGCGAAGGCTGGAGGAGCGAATGGGCGGCCAGACGCCGTCGCTGGTCCTCGTGGGACGTTATGGCTGGGAGAATGAGGCGGTGCTGGATCATCTTCAGCGGTCGCCCAATCTGCGCGGGGTCGTGCATCAGGCCGCCAATCTGTCGGATGTGGTTCTGGCGCGATTGATGCGCGGGGCGCAGGCGGTTCTGGCGCCTTCGTCTGTTGAGGGATTCGACCTGCCCGCCGTCGAGGCCTGCGCCATGGGTCTGTCGCTGATCGCCTCAGATATTCCGCCGCATCGTGAACTGACGCCCCACGCCTTGATGATCGACCCTCTGGACGGTCTTGGCTGGCTGGATGCGATCGAGAAGGCCGCCTCTGTCCCGCCGCCTTCGCCGCCCAGATATTCGGCGCCGACCTGGCCGGGGCATTTCCAGATCGTGGCCGTGGCCATCGGCCTGGAACCTGTTTCGCCTCTGGCGAGCACGGGCAAAGACTTGTAATCAATCCGCGAACGAGGGCTTTTCAGCTTCATGACGCGCACCATTCTGCCGCTTGCCATCGTCGCCATCCTGGGCGGCTGTTCCACGCTTCCACGCGACGGGCCTTCCGGCGCCTCCATCGATTCCGGCGCGACGACGGCGCAGGCTCTGGGCAGCTACGCCCTGGTGCCGCTGACCTACGAGGTGACTGAGCGGATCAAACATGTCCCGCCGCAGTTCTTCGGCACCCTGGCGACGGCCTCCAGCGAACAGCCCGTCGACCTCATCGGCGAGGGTGACACCCTGGCCGTGTCGATCTACGACCCATCGGGTTCCTTGTTCGGCGGTGGCGGCGGGAGCAGCAATAGTCGTTCGAACAGCATCGAAGGCGGAAACCAGGCCTTGCCGGGTTCTGTGGTCGACCGCAGCGGCTCGGTTTCCATTCCCTTCGCTGGACAGGTGCAGGTTCAGGGCCTGACCGCGCCCCAGGCCGCCGCAGCCATCCGCCGCGCGCTGGTTGGCAAGGTGGCCAATCCGCAGGTCATGGTCTCCATTGCGGGCAATGTCTCCAACAGCGTCAATGTGCTGGGGGATGTGCGCCAGCCGGGTCGTGTGCCGGTGGGCGTCAATCGCGACCGGATTCTTGACGTCATCGCCGCCGCAGGCGGCTCTGCGCGCTCCACAGACGACCTGACCATCAGCATCCAGCGCGGAGGGCGCACCTACACCGCGCCCCTGTCGGCCGTGACGACCGAGTTCGGCGAGAATGTCCGCCTGCAACGCGGCGATGTGATCAATGTCCAGTACAAGCCGCGTCGTTTCTCCACCTTCGGCGCCCTGAACGCGGTGGCGCAGGTGGACATGCCTGCGGGGCCCATGACCCTGACCGGGGCCATGTCCAAGGTCGGCGGTCTGAACACCAACGCCGCCAACGCCCGCCGCGTCATGGTCTTCCGCTTCGAGCGACCCGAGGTGGCTCAGGCTCTGGGCATCACCCAGCCCGCAACCCCGCGCGGCGTGCCGGTGGTCTATGAGTTGAACTTCTCCGACGCCGCCAATGTCTTCGCCGCGACCAACATGCAGGTCATGCCGGAAGACGTGGTCTATGTGCCGCTGGCGGGCGCAGCCGAGATGCGCAAATTCTTCGAAGTGGTTCAGAGCATGACCCGGGTCGTCTATGACATCTCGGTCACCAGCACCCTGAACAACAACTGATCCCATGGTCTGGCGCGACCTGTTTTCCGGCTGGATCGGCGGCAGGCGCGCAACGGATCAGGACTCTGGCTTTGACCCCTTCGCGCGTCCTGACGCGGCCGAGGCGTCGGAGCCAGAGGGTCTGGTCCTGGCCCTGGATGAAATCGAAGCGGCGGCGCTTGAGGTCTATGCTTCAAACGGCCTGCCGGACCAGCCCGGTCACTATCGGCTGGCGCCGAACGAGACAGAATGGCGGTTCCTCGGCGCGGACATGACGCCCGAGGTGCGGTTTGCGCTGGCGCTGGAGCATCCGCCCGAACAGGGCTGGCGGTTTGCACGCCTTCAGGATCTCGGCGCCCGATCAGACAGGGCGGACCTGCGCGAAGCTTCGCGTCTGCTGAACGACATCGCCGTCTTTCGTCAGGCGCGCTGGAGCATCCTGACCCAGGATCATCTGTTGATGGCGATGGAGTTGGGCGGGGCCTGGCGCGCCCTTCAGGACGCCAAGGCCATTCGAACCTCGCAGTTGAGCCTGTCCGTTCCGAAGAAAACCCGCCCCAGACGCGACAAGCCCGCCTCTGAGGCGTAGGAAACGCGCCACCCCGAACACCAGAGCTCTTCTTTCATGTCCGACGCGCCCGCCTATCCGCCCGAAACCCAGCCTGTCGGCCGCATCGTCGCCATGCCGGCGGACACCAATCCCGAGGGCGACATCTTCGGCGGCTGGCTGTTGGCGCAGGTGGACCTGGCGGGGGCGACCCCGGCGTTCGAACTGGCCTGCGGGCGCTGCGCCACGGTGGCGCTGGACGGCATGGTCTTCCACCAGCCCGTCTCGGTCGGCGACGAGGTTAGCATCTATGCCGAGGTCATCCATGCGGGCCGCACCTCGATCCGCGTCAGCGTCGAGGCCTGGAAGCGCGCGCGCGGCCAGCCGCAGGCGGCCTCGGTGCGGGTGACGCAGGGTGTCTTCACCTATGTCGCCATCGACGAAAACCGCAAACCCCGCGCCCTGCCCGGCAAGGAGTGAGAATTCTCATCGGTTGATGAGCGCGCAGCCCTGGCGTAGTCGTGAAGCTTCTGAAGGGGGCTTCATGATACCTATCGCACTCTACGCCGCCGGGCTGTTCCTCTTGCTGCGCGAGGCTGTCCCGTGGCTTCGCGCCCGCTCTTCCGGCGTGGTCTATACGCGCGGTCAGCGCCGGACGGCGGTTCACCGCGATGTGGAGCCGGATCGCTATGCGGCTTTGCAGAGCAATCGGACCAGGGCCATGTGGCCGGGCCTCATTATGGTGCTGGTTGCGCTGTTGTGGACCTTCTACGCCGTGATCGGGGTGACGCAGTCTGCGGGCTGATAGGCCTCAAGACCCAGTGCGACGCTCGGAAATCTTGACGTCGCGCCGGGGCGGGCCTACCTCCCCGACATGGCCATTCGTCGCATCCTCACCATTGATAACGCCGCCGATCTGGCGATCCTGAAGCAGGTCTCCAAGCCCGTCGCGGCTGTGGACGACGCCGTCCGCACCCTGATGGATGATATGCTGGACACCATGTACGACGCACCGGGCATCGGCCTGGCCGCCGCACAGGTCGGCGCGCTGGACCGGGTCATTGTCATGGACCTGGGCGACAAGGACGGCGTCATCTGCGAGACGGAGGAAGAAGAGGCCGAAAACGCCGAGGCGCGCAAGAACCCGCGTTTCTTCGCCAACCCGGAAATCCTCTGGTCGTCGGACGAGCTCTACACCTACGAAGAAGGCTGCCTGTCGATCCCGGAATATTTCGACAAGGTGGAACGTCCCGCCCGCGTCCGTATTCGCTATCTGAACCGTGCTGGCGAACAGGTGGAGGAAGAGGCCGAAGGCCTTTACGCCGTCTGCATCCAGCACGAGATGGATCACCTTAACGGGGTGCTCTTCATAGACCATCTGTCGCGGCTCAAGCGTGAGCGCGCCGTGACCAAGGTCAAGAAGGCCGCCCGAGACAGGATCGCCGCATGAGCCGCCGCACGCCCCGCCGCAACGCCTCCGTCGTCATCGACACCAATGGCCGACGTCGCCTGACGCGCAGCCAGAAGATCGGCGTGGCGGGCGTGGCCACCGTCGCCGGGATCGCCCTGCTGGGCGTGGTCGCAGGCCTGTTGCTGGACCGACTGCTGGATTTCGACGACGCGCTGGACGCGGGCGGCGAATGGGATGAGGGCGGCGGCGTCTTCACCCGCTGGCAGTAAGCGCCGCAACGTTCTAAAGGCGTGCCCATGCGCCTTGCCTTCATGGGAACTCCCGACTTCGCCGTGCCGTCTCTGGCCGAGCTCATCGCCTCGGGCCACGAGATCGTCGCCGTCTATTCGCAGCCGCCGCGCCCCAAGGGCCGGGGTCAGAAACTGACGCTGTCGCCGGTCCACGCCTTTGCTGAAACCATGGGCCTGCCGGTCTTCACGCCTGAGAGCATGAAGGCCCAGGACGCCATCGACACCTTCCAGAGCCTGGACCTCGATGCCGCCTGCGTCGTCGCCTATGGCCAAATCCTGAAGCTCGCCGTGCTGGAGGCGCCGCGTCTGGGCTGTTTAAACCTACACGGGTCGCTGCTGCCACGTTGGCGGGGCGCGGCGCCGATCCAGCGCGCTATCATGGCTGGCGACGCCCAGACCGGCGTCCAGATCATGCAGATGGGCGAGGGGCTGGACGAAGGCCCCATCCTGCTGACCGAACTGATGGACATCCGCGCCGACGACACGGCGGCCAGTCTGTCCGAGCGCATGGCCCATGTCGGAGCTGGCCTGTGGCCCCGCGCTCTGGCCGCCATCGAGCGCGGCAGCGTCACCCCGACCGAACAGGCGGGCGAGGCGACCTACGCCAAGAAGATCACCCCGGCTGAGGCCCGCATCGACTGGACCCGCCCGGCGGCCGAGGTGGACGCCCACATCCGCGGCCTGTCGCCCTTCCCCGGCGCCTGGTTCGAAGCCCCGTCCGAGGCTGGACCCGTGCGGATCAAGGCCCTGCTGTCTGCGCTGGCGGATGGTTCGGGCACGCCGGGCGCGGTGCTGGACGACGCCCTGACTGTCGCCTGCGGGACCGGCGCGGTGCGCCTGATCCGCGTTCAGCGCGAGGGCAAGGCGGCGCAGAGCGCGGACGAGATGCTGCGCGGCTTTCCCCTGCCCACCGGGACCGTGCTCGGCTGATGCCGCGCTACAAGCTGACCATCGAATACGACGGCACGGCCTATAACGGGTTTCAGGCTCAGGACGGCCAGCCGACGGTGCAGGGCGCGGTCGAGGCCGCCATTCTGGCCTTTTCGGGCGAGCGTATCCGCATCGCAGCGGCGGGGCGCACCGACACCGGCGTCCACGCCACGGCCCAGGTCATTCATGCCGACCTGGAACGCGACTGGCCGGTCGACAAGGTCCTGAATGCGATCAACGCCCATCTGATCAAACAGGACGTCTGCGTCCTGTCGGCGGACTATGCGCCTGACGCCGACTGGCATGCCCGGTTCTCGGCGACGGGGCGGGGCTATCTGTACCGCATCCTGAACCGCCGCCCGCAGCCGGTGCTGGAGCGCGACCGGGTCTGGCACGTCAAGAAGACGCTGGACGCCGAAGCGATGCATCACGCGGCCCAGGTGCTGGTGGGCCATCACGACTTCACCACCTTCCGCGACGTGGGCTGTCAGTCCAAGTCGCCGGTCAGAACGCTGGACGTGGCCCGCGTCAGCCGCTTCGGCGAAGAGGTGCATCTGGTGTTTCAGGCCCGCAGTTTCCTGCACCGTCAGGTCCGGTCCATGGCCGGGACGCTGGTCGAGGTGGGTCTGGGTCGCTGGACCGCCCATGACGTCAAGGCGGCGCTGGAGGCAAAGGACCGCGCCCGGTGCGGTCCCGTCGCCCCGTCGGCGGGGCTTTATCTCAGCGGCGTGCGCTACGACTGATGTTTCATCGTCATTCCGGGGTGTCCGAAGGACGAACCCGGAACCCAGGTGGACATCTCCTGCGCCTGATGCGGTTGGCGCCGTACGCGTGGTCCTGGGTTCCGGGTTCATCGCTGCGCTCAGCCCCGGAATGACGTTCTAGAGGCCGTTCTGCTGCACCAGAACCTCCGCGATCTGAACCGCGTTCAGGGCGGCGCCCTTGCGCAGATTGTCGTTGGAGACGAACAGGGCCAGACCGTGCTCGACCGTGGGATCGGGGCGCACGCGGCCGACGAAGACCGGGTCCTTGCCGGTGGCGTCCAGCGGGTTCGGCACCGCCGTCACCACCACGCCCGGCGCCTGACCCAGCAGCTCCAGCGCCGCCTCGACCGAGATCGGGCGGTCGAACTCGGCGTTGATCGACAGGGAATGGCCGGAATAGACCGGCACGCGCACGCAGGTGCCGGAAACCGGCAGGCCGGGGATTTCGAGAATCTTGCGGCTCTCGTCGCGCAGCTTCAGCTCCTCGTCGGTATAGCCGTCTTCTGACAGGGTGTAGTTCAGGGCCACCACATTGTTGGCGATCGGCACGACCCACTTCTCCACCGTGCCGAAATCGACGGCGCCGCCGTCGCGGGCCAGGGCTGCGCCCTGATCGACGCTGGCCCGCGACTGGGTCTCCAGCACGCGGATGCCCTCGACCCCGCCGCCTGACACGGCCTGATAGGTCGAGACGATCAGACGCTTCAGGCCGGCGGCCTCATGCAGGGGCTTCAACACCGGCATGGCGGCCATGGTGGTGCAGTTGGGGTTGGCGATGATGCCCTTGGGACGGTCGGCCAGGGCGTGGGGGTTCACCTCGGCGACGACCAGCGGCACCTGCGGGTCGCTGCGGTAGGCGGACGAGTTGTCGATGACCACGGCGCCAGCGGCGGCGACCTTTGGGGCCAGGGCGCGCGAGGTCTCGCCGCCTGCGGAGAAGAAGACGATGTCGAGCCCGGCGTAATCAGCCGTCGCCGCATCCTCGACCACCACATCGACATCGCCGAAACGGATGGTCTTGCCCGCCGAACGGGCCGAGGCGAACAGGCGCAGCGACGCCAACGGGAAGTTCCGCTCGGCCAGCAGGCCGCGCATCATCTCACCGACAAGGCCGGTGGCGCCAACGATGCCCACGTGGGGCGGATTGGACGGGGAAAAGGTCATGAAAGGCGTCTCCTGGGAAGGTGGGAGGCGCGGGGCTTTCGATCCGGTTGGACCGCCCCGCGCGTCGGCGGGGCTTGGGATCGGGGTTGTCGCCTAAACCTTGCGCACACCCGAAACCGCCCCGCCGAGGCAGGTGGTTTTCGAGGTAATGGTTTTGGTCATGAGCATGGACACGGCGACGCTCTCTAAGGGCGAGAATCGGTCGTGTAAACTGGCACGGACGAAAGAATTTGCGTGAGGAGAAGGAGAGCGGCCCTGCACACGCAATAAAGCCGCAGTCCCTGGGCCTCCATCCTTCATCCTCGGGTCAAGCCCGAGGATGACGGGCGAAGAGTTTCAGACCTTCGACAGGATCAGCGTGCCGTTGGTGCCGCCGAAGCCGAAGCTGTTGGACATGACGTGGGTCAGTTCGCCGTCATGACGCTTGCGCAGGATGGGCATGCCTTCGAACGCCGGATCGAGGGTTTCGATGTGGGCGCTTTCGGCGGCGAAGCCGTTCTGCATCATCAGCAGGCAGTAGATGGCTTCCTGAGCGCCAGCGGCGCCGAGGCTGTGACCGGTCAGCGACTTGGTCGAGGAGATCATCGGCAGGTTGTCGCCGAAGACGGCGCGGACAGCCTCCATCTCCTTGGAATCGCCCACTGGCGTCGAGGTGCCGTGCGGGTTCAGGTAGTCGATCTTGGGATTGCCTGCCTGCTCCAGCGCGATCTTCATGCAGCGTTGCGCGCCCTCGCCCGAGGGGGCGACCATGTCATAGCCGTCGGCGTTGGCGCCGTAGCCGGTGACTTCGGCATAGATGGTTGCGCCGCGCGCCTTGGCCCGCTCGTATTCTTCCAGCACCACGATGCCTGCGCCGCCTGCGATGACGAAGCCGTCGCGGTTGGTGTCATAGGCGCGCGAGGCGACTGAAGGCGTCTCGTTGAAGTTGGACGACATGGCGCCCATGGCGTCGAACATGTTCGACATGGACCAGTCGATGTCCTCGCAACCGCCGGCGAAGACCACGTCCTGCTTGCCCCACTGGATCTGTTCGACCCCGGCGCCGATGCAGTGAGCCGACGTCGCGCAGGCCGAGCTGATCGAATAGTTGATGCCGCGCATCTGGAACCAGGTCGACAGGACCGCCGAAGGGCCGCTGGCCATGGCTTTCGGCACCGCAAACGGGCCGATACGCTTGGGCGCGCCCTTTTCGATGGTCGTCTGGGCCGCCTGCAGGATGACCTGGGTCGAGGGACCGCCCTCGCCGACGATCAGGCCGATGCGGTCGTCACGGATTTCCTCGGCCGACATGCCCGAAGATTTCAGCGCCTCTTCAAAGGCGATGTGCGCCCAGGCCGTGCCGTTCGCCAGGAAGCGCGCGGCGCGGCGGTCGACCAGTTCTTCCCACGGACCGATCTTGGGCGGCGCCCAGACCTGGCTGCGGAAGCCGTATTTGGCGTGATCGGCTGCATGAACGACGCCCGAACGGGCTTCGCGCAGCGACTGGGTGACCTCTTCGGCGCCGTGGCCGATGGAGGATACGATGCCCAAGCCGGTGACGACGACACGACGCATGGTGTTTCCTTCTGATGCTTCTCGACCCAGGGGTCTTCCGCCTTGCTGACGGTATATAGGCGCTTAGACGGCCGTCGGCTCGTCTTTGGCGGCGCCAAAGAGTCCGACCCGCATGTCGTTGCAGGTGTAGATGACCTGGCCGTCTGCCTCCAGCACGCCGTCGGCGATGCCCATGACCAGTTTGCGGTTGATCACCCGCTTCAGGTGGATCTTGTAGACCACCTTCTTGACGTCAGGCGTCACCTGACCGGTGAACTTGACCTCGCCGACGCCGAGGGCACGGCCACGGCCCGGTCCGCCGATCCAGCCCAGGTAGAAGCCGACCAGCTGCCACATGGCGTCCAGGCCCAGGCAGCCGGGCATGACGGGGTCGCCGATGAAGTGGCACTGGAAGAACCAGAGCTCGGGATTAATGTCGAGTTCCGCCTCGACATAGCCCTTGCCGTGGTCGCCGCCGTCCGAGTTGATCGTGACGATCCGGTCGAACATCAGCATCGGCGGGGCGGGCAGCTGGGCGTTGCCTGGACCGAACAGCTCGCCACGGCCAGAGGCCAGCAGGGCCTCATGATCAAAGGACGAGGGGTATTGGGACTGGGTCAAGGCGCTTCCGTTTCGTAGAATATCAAAGCGCGGGTTACACGACCACGCGCCTTGGCTCAACAGTGGGGCTCAACAGCGGGGTGTCAGCCCCGTCCTGTTCCGGCGGGACGGTTGGCGTTGCACAGGGCGCGCTCCTGGGTTCCGAACACTGATCGCTGCGCCACCCAGCCCTCCAGCCGCCGCGCCCGCACCCGGCACCAACCGTCTTCGCATTCATCCAGCGACACCAGGGCGCGGGGCGACAGGCGGGCGCGCACCGAGGCCGTGTCGGAGCGGCCCGAGCGGATCGGGACTTCTTCTTCCGTCGTGTTGAACACCGAACGACGGCCCGAGGAGACGGTGCGGTGAATCCAGGCCACGGCGCCGTCCGGGTCGCAGATTTTGCGCCATTCCGCCGTCTCGGCGATGACCTGAACCGGCAGTCCGGCGGCGCGGTATTCCCACAGGATGGGGTAATCCAGCCCCGGCCCCTGACGCGCGCGGACGTGCGAGGACTTCAGCGAAATCCAGCGCGGCACCTCAAGACCCGTGGGCGTGGGGCGGCCGTCGGGCATGGCCTGACCGGCGCTGGTCAGGACGCCCAGGCCCCCGAATAGGGCGATGACAGCCGCAGCGACGACGATGCGGCGCCAGAAGCTTTGGAAGATGGCGGCGGCTTTGCTAGACACTGTATGGAACGACCCGTCGCGCGGGCCTCGATCCATTAAATCGCCGCCCGCAAACCAAGGCCTGCAATGTCCGCCTCCAAGCTTAAGGTCGTATTAACCAGACGCCTGCCGGACGCGGTCGAGACGCGGATGCGCGAACTTTTCGACGCCGAGCTGAACCTCAAGGATCAGCCGATGAACCGCGCGGCGCTGGAGGCCGCCGTCCAGCGCGCTCAGGTTCTGGTGCCGACCATCACCGATAAAATCGATGCAGATCTGATCAATGGCGCGGGCGAGCAGTTGAAGATGATCGCCAACTTCGGCGCGGGGGTGGACAATATCGACGTGGACGCCGCCGTGGCGCGGGGCATCATCGTCACCAATACGCCGGGCGTCCTGACCGAAGACACCGCCGACATGGCCATGAGCCTGATTCTGGCCGTCAGCCGTCGTCTGGTCGAGGGGGCGCAGGTGATCGCCGACGGCCGGTTCGAGGGCTGGACCCCGACCTGGATGTGCGGGCGAAAGCTGTGGGGCAAGCGCCTGGGCATCGTCGGCATGGGCCGGATCGGCCAGGCCCTGGCCCGCCGCGCCAAGGCTTTCGGACTGCAGGTCCATTATCATAACCGCAAGCCTGTTTCGGCCCTGATCGAGGAAGAGCTGGGCGCGACCTATTGGGACGATCTGGACCAGATGCTGTCGCGCATGGACATCATCTCGCTGAACTGTCCGGCGACCAAGGACACCCACCACCTGCTGTCAGCTCAGCGTCTGGCCAGGCTTCAGCCCCACGCCATTCTGGTCAATACCGCGCGTGGCGAGCTGATCGACGAAGCGGCACTGGCGCAGGCCGTGGCCATGCGGGCCGTGTCCGGCGTGGGTCTGGACGTGTTCGAGAATGAGCCGGACATCCATCCCGGCCTGCTGGGCCAGCCCAATGTGGTGCTGCTGCCTCACTTGGGTTCTGCGACGCTGGAGGCGCGTCAGGACATGGGCGACCGGGTCATCGCCAATGTCATGACCTACCAGAATGGCCACCGCCCGCCCGACCGGGTCATACCGGCGATGTTTTAGGCCTGATCGACATTCAGTGGGTCGTCCCTCTCAGCGTCATTCCGGGGCTGAGCGGAGCGAAGAACCCGGAACCCAGGGCCGCAGGTGCTGGCCGCCTGGGTTCCGGGTTCGCCCTACGGCCGCCCCGGAAT
>NZ_JABAZW010000104.1:25333-25855 GCF_018608325.1 Brevundimonas sp.
GGAATGACGGGTCTGAGCTGGATGCTACGAACTTAAGGTTCGATCAGAAGATCGGCCGCAGCCGGGAAACGTTGCGCCAGCCGTGCGGCCCAGTCGGTTCTGTGCGGTAGAGATTTGTGGATTTCGCGGCGTCTCTGTTCGACCATGGCCGCTGCCTCACGGTGAGCGGGCCAGTCCATCAGGAAGCCCAATCCCTTTTCGAAATCGGCATGGGCGGCGGCAAGCGCCAGGGCGCGGTCCAGCGCCTCTACGTCGTCAAAGTCCGGCAGGCGCGCCAGATAGTCGCGCAGAACGGGCGCCGACAGCTCGTGCTGGAACAGCTCCCAGCGCAGGGTCTGGGCCTCGTCCTTGCGTCCCTCGGCGTCCAGAACGGCGATGGAGGCGGCCTCCCACGCGGGCGTCAGGCGCGGCGGGCCTTCAGCGGGTGATCGGCCAAAGGTCCACAGCCGGTTCGAGGCCGCAGGCGTCAGCGCCGCCTCCAGCGCCTCGCGCGCCTCGACGATCCGGCCTGCTGCGACAAGC
>NZ_JABAZW010000172.1 GCF_018608325.1 Brevundimonas sp.
CCTTCTTTAATTCAGCTCACCGGAACGATCAGGCGCGACGCTTGATCAGCCCCAACAGGAACAGAAGGATCACCGCGCCGATCGTGGCGACGATGGTCGAGCCGATCCAGCCGCCCCAGGCGAAGCCCAGTGCATTGGCGATGAAACCGCCGATCAGGGCGCCGATGATGCCGACGATCAGATTGGTCAGCAGGCCGTGATTACGACCCATGATCTGTTCAGCAAGCCAACCGGCGATGATGCCGATGATGATCCAAGCAATAATACCCACGTTTTGCGTCCTTCCCTATTAAAAGCCAAGCTGCGTTGATTAATGCACGTGGGCCGCCGAGGTTGCGTCCCTGCCGCGCACATTCCCCCCACAGGCGATCCCGGCACGCAGCTTGCGCCATGACAGGCGAGTCGTCCCGCATCGGGACGTCGTCTGATGAGGAATTGGCGGCCATGGCCACCGACATCGACCTGCATCTTGGACGCCGCCTGCGCCGTCGCCGCCGCCTGCTGGGCCTGACCCAGCAACAGTTGGCGGTCCAGATCGGCATCCGCTTCCAGCAGATCCAGAAATACGAATGCGGCGCCAACCGCATCTCGGCCGCCCGTCTGTGGCAACTGGCCGAGGCGCTGGAATCGCCCGTCAGCTATTTCTACGACGGCCTGGCCGAAGCAATGGAGCGCAAGGAGACGGTCGCCGCAGGGCGTGAGGCCTTCTCACGCAAGGAAACCCTCGACCTGATCCAGGCCTATTACCAACTGGGCGAACGGCCGCGTCGCCGCCTGTTGGATCTGGCGAAATCGCTGCACGCCGAGGGTGAGCCGGTTTCCTGAAACCTTCGGCTGGGCTAAACCTTGGCCATGACCGAATTCGAAGCCTTCGCCGTCGAACTGGCGCGAGAAGCCGCGCGCGTGACCCTGCCCTTCTTCCGCTCCGACATCGGGCATGTGGACAAGGGGGGCGCCGCCGGTTTCGACCCCGTGACCGAGGCCGACAAACAGGCCGAGGCCGTCATCCGCAAGCTGATCGCCGCCCGCTATCCCGAGCACGGGATCATCGGCGAGGAATACGGTGAGGACCGCCCCGACGCCGAGCACGTCTGGGTTCTGGACCCCATCGACGGCACCCGCGCCTTCATCTCGGGCCTGCCGCTATGGACGACGCTGATCGCCCTGCGAATCGAGGGCAAACCGACCGTCGGCGTGATCGCCCAACCCTATCTGGATGAAATCTACATCGGCGGCCCGTCCGGCGCCCGCCTGCTGCGCGGCGAGACCGAGACACCGCTGGCCGTTCGGTCGTGCGAGAAGCTGACCGACGCCGTCATCAGCACCACTGACCCCGATATCTTCACCGGCTCGGAACTGGGCGCCTGGACCCAGGTGCGGGCGGCGGCGCGTCTGGCCCGACTGGGTTGCGACGCCTACGCCTATGCGATGGTGGCGTCGGGCAAGATGGATCTGGTCGCCGAAACCACCCTGAAACCGTGGGACTGGTCCGCTCTGGTCCCGGTGATCGAGGCGGCGGGCGGCAAGGTCGTCAACTGGCGCGGCGACGCCCCCGACGACAATGGACAGGTGCTGGCCGTCGGCGACGCCCGCCTGATCGATCAGGCCCTGATCACCCTGAGACGCGCGGCGATCTGAGGATCAGGTTCGGGCCTCGCCCAACGCCAGCAGGCCCGCCCGCGAGGGGCACAGATCAGAGATGATGCAGCCCAGACATCCGGGCTTGCGCGCCGTGCAGGTGTAGCGCCCGTGCAGGATCAGCCAGTGGTGCGCCTTGGGCAGCCATTCTTCCGGCACCACCTTGAACAGCTGCGCCTCGACCTTGTCCGGGGTTGAGGCATTGGCCAGCCCCAGACGGTGCGAGACGCGGAAGACGTGGGTGTCGACCGCAATGGCCGCCTCGATCCCCAGTTCGTTCAGCACCACCGAAGCGGTCTTGCGCCCCACGCCGGGCAGGGCCTGTAAGCCGTCCCGATCCAGCGGCACCTCGCCCCCATGCTGCTCCAGCACGATGCGGCTCAAGGCGATGACGTTCCTGGCCTTGCCGCGATACAGGCCGATGGAGGCGATGTAGGGGATCAGCCCCTCCTCCCCCAGCGCCAGCATTTTCTTCGGCGTGTCGGCGACGGCGAACAGCCTGTCCGTCGCCTTGTTCACCGAAACATCCGTCGCCTGCGCCGACAGAGCGACCGCGACCACCAGCGTATAGGGGTTGGAGAAGTTCAGCTCGGTCTTGGGATCAGGCATGACCCCGGACAGGCGTTGAAAAATCTCCTCGACCCGGTCTTCATCCGGCGGCCAGCGCAGCACGGGCACCGAGGCCCCGGTCATGACGGCGGGGCGTTTGGCGGCGGGTGCGGCGGGTTTTCGGGCCTTGGTCGGCTTCATGCCTCGCTGTCGCCGGGCCCGGTGCGTGGGTCAAGCCCCAGCGCCAGCAGCGCCGCCCGGGCCGCTCGCTCTCCCTCCATCCAGGCGCCGTGGGCCGTGCCGTAATAGACCGGGGCCGTGGCCTCGCCCGCCAGGAAGATGCGATCCTCGATAGCGGTGCGCAGTCTGGCCCGGTCCGCGGCGTGACCGGGCAGGGCGTGGGAATAGGCGCCGCGCGAGAAGGGATCGACACCCCAACTGCTGGCGGCGACAGGCTCCAACCGCCTGCGCATGTTCGAGCCAAGGGCAGCAACCAGTTCGGTGACCGCGAAATCATACAGGGCCGCCTGCCCCTCCGCCTCCAGCCCCCAGGCCAGATCGGCGCCGAAATAGCCCTCGATCATCGGGCGACCGAAGGGCCGCAGGTGGTAGCCGCCCGTCTGAGGCGTATCGCGCCGGGTCCAGAGTTGGGAATCGACCGGGAAATCCTGTGCGCCCCGCACGTTCATATGCATCTTGGACGCCAGCCCCAGAGGAACGCCTGCAACAGCCTCCAGCAGGGCGGGAACCGGCGGATCGATGCGGACAGCCTCGGTGGCGATCAGGCTGTTGGGCACAGTCAGGATGACGATCCTGGCCTGAAGCTCGCCCCGGCTGGTCTCAAGCCGCAGCAACGGCCCCGAACGGTCGATGCGCTGAACCCCGCAGTCCAGCACCGTGACCTCGTCCACCGCACGGGCCAACCGCGCGATCAGACGACCATAGCCCTCGCGCACCCGCCAGTTCACGCCGGTGTCGCCATAGGCGTCATAGTCCACGGTCGAGACCTCGGCGAACCGCGCGCCGTTCAGAGCGCCAGAGATGGCGTCCAGCCGCGCGTTCCAGGGATTGTCCGGCTCGAACAGGTCGGATGCAGGCCGGTCCTCGCCACGCGCCGCCGCCTCAGCGACCCGCTGTTCGAAGGCTTCAAAGGCTTGGCCGAAATCGTCCTGCTCGCCCGCCGTGCTTTCGTGGTTGAAGGCCTGATTGCCCCACGGCGGCGGAGATTTATCCAGCGTCAGGCCTTCGCCCTCGACCAGACCCGCCAGCAGATTGTCATCGGCTGAATGCAGCCAGCCGCAGCCCATATCGAGGCCTTCGCCCTGAATCCGCAGCGTATGTGCGCGCCCTCCGACGCGGTCACGCGCCTCCAGAACCAGGACGGAAAGGCCGGGCCGCATCAGCCGACGCGCGGCGGCTATGCCCGCTGCGCCCGCCCCGATCACGACGATACCGACTTGGGGCGGAAGGGGATTTGAGGCGGCGGCAGGTGCGGTCATGAAGCGATGGATACACACAAAAATGGATCGTCTTCATTGCATCGCACAAACGCCCATTGATTTTTGGACGCGCGGGTCCATTTTAGCGCCGCTTCAAAACGCCGCACCCTCCCCCGGACCGTTCTCATGTCGCCTGAACTCAAGAAACGCCTGCCCCTTATCGCCGCTGGCATTATCGGCGTGC
>NZ_JABAZW010000118.1 GCF_018608325.1 Brevundimonas sp.
TCTGCTCCGGACCGTCATTCCGGGGCGTCCGCAGGACGAACCCGGAACCCAGGGGGCTCGCAAGCCGGAGCCGAATACCTTCAACAACGGCGTCGCGGCCCTGGGTTCCGGGTTCTTCGCTTCGCTTAGCCCCGGAATGACGATCTAGGATTTCAGCCGACTGGATGTCGATTAGCCCTAGTCGGCGCTGGCTTCGCTCAGTTCCGCCAGATCGTCGGCGGACAGGGTCAGCGTCGCCGCCTTGACGATGTCTTCCAGCTGTTCGGTCGAGGTGGCGCTGACGATAGGCGCGGTGACGCCCGGCTGGGCCAGAAGCCAGGCCAGAGCCGTCTGGGCCGATGTCGCCTCATTGCGTTGGGCCACGCCGTCCAGCACGGCCAGAATCCGCACGCCGCGCTCGTCGAAACGATCCTTCAGGGCGTGTTCGCGGCTGGTCCCGGCGATCTGTTCGACGGTCTTGTACTTGCCGGTCAGGAAGCCGCTTTCCAGACTGTAGTAGGTGATGACGCCCAGCCCCTTCTCAACCGCCAGATCCTGCAGCGCCCCTTCGAAGGTGTTGCGGCTGTAGAGGTTGTAGTGCGGCTGGAGCGAGGCATAGGCCGCCAGCCCCTCGCGCTCAGAAATCGCCAACGCCTCGGCGACCTGTTCGGCGGTGTGGTTCGACGTGCCGATGGCCCGCACCTTGCCCGACGCCACCAGCCGGTCCAGCGCCCTGAGTGTCTCTTCCTGCGGCGTCAGCGGATCGGCCCAATGGGTCTGATACAGGTCGATGTAGTCTGTGCCGAGCCGACGCAAACTGTCCTCGACCGCCTTTTCGATCCAGCCTGCGGTCAGGTCGTTGCGGCCCTGCCCCATGTCCGAGCCGACCTTGGTGAAGATCTTCACCTTATCGCGCCCGCCGCGCGCCTTCAGCCAGTCGCCGATGATGGTCTCGCTCTCGCCGCCGACATGATCGGGAACCCAGCGGGAATAGACGTCTGCCGTGTCGATGGCGTCAAAGCCCGCCTCGACAAAGCCGTCCAGCAGGGCGAACGACGTCGCCTCATCCGCCGTCCAGCCGAAGACATTGCCGCCGAACACCAGCGGCGCGATCTCGATTCCGCTGTTTCCAAGCGGACGTTGGGTCAGAGTGGTCATCGAAGGCTCCTAATCGGGGGGAACATTCGACATATGCCGCATCACACCATGCGCAACCGGCGGCGCCGATCTGTCAGCCGAAAAGCTGCAGTCCGGGCGGGGCGTATTGCACTGGCTGGCCCTGGCGGCGGCGAAGGGCGTAGTCGACAGCGGTCTGGACGGCCTGTTCGTCGGCGGGCTTGGACAGGACGCCGATGGCCCCGGCGACGCCGTCGCGGACCATGCCGGGATTGCCGGTCATGAACAGGACCGAAACACCCAGGTCCTGGCCCAGCTCGCGGCCCAGGTCGATGCCGGTGGGGCCGTCCGACAGGTGAATGTCCACCAAGGCCAGATCGATCTCGGAATCATGGACGATGTCGCGCGCAGACTTGGCCGTGGCCGCGACGCCCACCACGTCGTGCCCCAGGTCTTCCAGCACGAAGCGAAGCTCCATGGCGACCAGGGCTTCATCTTCAATAATGAGGATGCGGGCGGGCATAAATCTTCAGGACCAATCCTAGTTAGCGTCTCGAACGCATGATGGGCCGCACAGTTTCAAATTTGTCCTAATCAGAGAAATTTCCCCGCTGCGCGGCGACGCGACAGGGCGGCGGCAGGCAGGTCCACGACCATTTTCAGACCCTCAGGCCGCCATTCCCGCTCCAGCCGCCCGCCCAGCTGCGTCTCGACCGACAGGGTCGCCAGGGACGAGCCGAAGCCGTTTCGCGTCGGCGCGCCGTTGATCGACGGGCCGCCCGTCTCCTGCCAGATCAGGATGAAGCGGTCCCCTTCGTGGCGGGTGCTCAGACTGACGCGTCCGGGCGGCACGGACAGGGCGCCATGCTTGGCCGCATTGGTCGCAAGCTCGTGGAACAGCAAGGCCACCGAGGTCGCCGACTGGTCGTCAAAGACAGTGTCGTCGCCGCTGATCAACACCCGCCCCTCGCCCTTCTCGTCGGCATAGGCGCCGAACAGGTCGTTGAAGAAGGCGTGCAGGGTGGTCACGCCGACCGTGGGCTGGGACGTCTCGGTATGCGGCCGGACAAACTCATGCGCGCGCGCCAGGGCGTTGATCCGCGTGCGCAGGGAGGTGGCGAAGCCGCGCGCCTCCGGGTGCTGGCGGGCCGACAGGGCCACCAGGGCCGACACCACGGCGAAGATGTTCTTGATCCGGTGGCTCAACTCCTGGCTGACCAGCTCGCGCTCATGCTCCAGCCGCTTCAGGTCGTCGATATCGGTGCAGCTGCCGAACCAGCGGGTGATGTCGCCCGCCTCATTGCGCGCCGCCTCGGCCCGCGCCAGCGCCCAGCGATAGCCTCCGGCATGATGTTTCAGCCTGTATTCAACCTCATAGGGTTCGCCGCTCTGCAGCGACTGGTTCCACAGGTCCATGCCGCGCGCGCGGTCATCCTCATGCACCAGATTATCCCAGCCCTGCCCTTCGCTGGAGCCGGGCGTGGTGCCGGTGAAGGCGTACCAGCGCGCGTTGTAATAGTCGGGATGGCCGTCCGGCGGCGATGACCAGACCATCTGCGGCATGGCGTCGGCCAGCGACCGGAACCGCGCCTCGCTGTCGGCCAGTTGCAGCACCGCCTCGGCCAGATGCGCGTCCTGGCGGCGGCGGGCGGTGATGTCGGTGGCGATGCCGGGAAAACGCACCGCCGCCCCCTGATCGTCCAGATAGATATGGCCGCGCGCCTGGATCCAGCGCTCCCCGCCCGTCTCGTGCAGGATGCGGTATTCGCTGAGAAAAGCCCCGCCAGTGATCATCAGGGCGGCGATCTCGGCCTCCAGACGCACGGCGTCGTCTGGATGCACATTGCGCAGGAAGGCGCTCAACTGCGTGCCTTGCGCCGCGACCTTCGGGTCGACGCCGAAGATGTTGGCGAAGCGTTCGTCGGCGACGATGCGGTCGGCGGGCACATCCCAGTCCCAGGCCCCGATGTAGTTCGACGCCGCCAGCGCACGACGCGTCGTTTCCTCGCTCTTGGCGCGTTGGCTCAGGGTGCGGCGCAGCTCCAGCTGCGTCATCACCTGCCCGGCCAGGGTCTTCAGCGCCATGGCCTGAACCTCGGTCAGACCTTCAGGCCGCGGTTCGGTGTCCAGCACGCACAGAGTGCCCAGCGGCAGCCCCTCCTGCGTCTTCAGCAACTGACCGGCATAGAACCGCAGATGGGTTTCGCCGGTGACCAGAGGATTGCATTCGAACCGCGCATCCACCGTGGCGTCCGGCACCTGCATTCCGTCTTCGCGCAACAGGGCGTGGGCGCAGAAGGATGTGTCCAGCGGCGTTTCGCGCACGCCCAGGCCGACCTCGGCCTTGAACCACTGGCGGTCGGCGTCGATCAGATTGACCACGGCGATCGGCGTCTCGCAGATACGGGCGATCAGTTGGACGACATCGTCGAACGCCTGCTCCCGTTCCGTGTCCAGAATGTCGTAGGAACCCAGCGCATTCAGGCGTTCGAACTCATCCCACTGTGGAACATCAGGAATGGGGTGGGTCAAACAGGCGTCCTCTCACGGCCGGAAACACCCGGACCAAACCTCAATGCGCCGAATGGCCTGCCGTTGCATCACCACAGTTGATCAGCGTCAACTGGACGGACGTCCGACCTCCTCGACCGTCATCGGGGTGACACCCGCAGGCGCGACGGTGATGGCGGGCGCAGCGGGCTTGGGTGTTTCAAAGCTCTGCAGGCGCGCATTGATGGCGGCGACCTCTTCCGGCGTCGGCAGGCGGC
>NZ_JABAZW010000160.1 GCF_018608325.1 Brevundimonas sp.
CAGTCCCTCAGCCTTGCCGGGACCATATTATCCATTTCAGGACCAAGAAACAGTCATGTAGACCTGGCTGGATTACTCGGCGGCGGAAATGGTGGGAACGGAATTGTTTATCATGACAATTCCCTTTCCGGCTATGGTACTTCGGCCAGTCCGCTGGCGCTTTCGGCGAGTGGGGTAACACCTGGGGTATATAATTCTGCGAACATTACAGTGGATGCACAAGGCCGGATTACGGCAGCAACAAATGGTATACCGGGTGGGGGTGGAGGGATTACTTCCGTATCGGTAACCTCAGCCAATGGTCTTACCGGCTCAGTGGCCAATCCCAATTCAGCACCCAACATTACCCTGGGAACTTCGGTAGACGGGATATTGAAAGGGAGTGGCGGTGCAATTACAGCTGTCACCACAACAGGCTCGGGTGCCGTGGTACTGGCCAATTCTCCTGTTTTGACCACACCCGATATTGGCAATGCTAAAGGTAACATCGATGGAACCGCAGCAAATGTAACCGGAGTTGTGGCCATTGCCAATGGCGGTACGGGTGCGACTACCGTTAATGGCGCGAAAACAAACCTGGGACTTGATAAAGTAAACAATACGGCAGATGTCGATAAACCTGTGAGTACAGCTACCCAGGCGGCATTGGATTTAAAAGAAGATAAAGCCAATAAAAGTACCAACATTGTCGGCGATGCAGGTTCAGACCTTAAATATCCTTCCGTAAAAGCAACCAAAAAATATGTAGATGACCAGATCAGCCAGGTCACTACGGGTGGGGGAGTCTTGGATGCAACGACGACAACCAAGGGTAAACTGCAGCTGGCCGGTGACCTCACCGGAACAGCAGATGCCCCGCTGGTGGCCAATGATGCCATTACTACGGCCAAAATTAAAGACGGCAATGTGACTGATGCTAAAATTGCGGGCGTAAGCGGTTCCAAAGTGAATGGGGACATTACAGGCAAAGCATCTAATGTAACCGGTATTGTGGCCATTGCCAATGGAGGAACGGGCGCAGGTACTGCAGCAGATGCCAAAACAAATTTGGGCCTGGATAAAGTAGACAATACACCAGATGCCAGCAAACCCATTAGTGCCGCAACGCAGGCCGCACTGGATTTAAAAGAAGACAAAAGCAACAAAAGTTTCGATGTAACTGCAGATGGTGGATCAGATAACAAATACCCCTCAGTAAAAGCCGTTAAAACCTATGTAGATGCTCAGGCAGGCTCAGTGATCGATGCAACAACAACGGATAAAGGTAAAATAAAACTTGCAGCGGACCTGGGGGGTACAGCAGACTTGCCTAAAGTACTTAATGTGGGCGGGGCACCCTCAGCGGATATCAAAAAAGGCGTAGATATGACCAATGCGGCCACCAGCCAGAATACCCCAGGTACCCTGGTACTCCGTGACGGTTCAGGTAATTTTACGGCAGGGACAATTACCGCAAATTTAACGGGTAACGCCACCACAGCAACCTCCGTTACCGGAACGGTTATGGTTCCAAATGGCGGAACAGGTATTACCTCTTATACACCAGGTAATTTTATCAATGCACTAAATGCGACCACTCTTCAGCAAAGAACGCCTGCACAGGTTAAAGCAGATCTTGGGTTGGATAAGGTAAGTAATACGGCAGATACCGATAAACCAATAAGTACTGCAACGCAAGCTGCCCTGGATGGTAAGGAAGACAAAGCAAACAAAAGCACAGACGGTACCTTCTCCACCAATTCTGATACCAAATACCCTACAGAACAGGCCACTAAAACCTATGTAGATAAAAAAGTAAATGATGCTGTAATTGGTGCGGGTGGCGTTCCGGATGCCACAACCATTCAATTGGGTAAAGTACAGTTGGCAGGTGATCTGGGAGGCATTGCTTCGGCGCCCACTGTCCCTGGACTGGCTACAAAAGAGCCCATCATTACCAATCTTCCGGTAACAAAAGGAGGAACGGGCATTACTTCTTATACAGCAGGCAACTTTATTTCTGCCCTGAATGCCACCACCCTTCAACAAAGGACACCGGCGCAGGTTAAAGCAGACCTTGGGCTGGGCAATGTAGACAATACGAGTGACGCAAACAAACCGGTCAGTACCGCTACACAAACCGCACTTAGTAATAAAATTGACAAATCGGAAAAGGCAGCAAACAACGGAGTGGCCACCCTGGACGGAACAGGTAAAATACCTACTTCCCAGATCCCGGCCATTTCATTTGCATCTGTAAATGTTTTAAGCAGTCAGGCCGCCATGCTGGCTTTGTCAAATCCCCAGGTGGGCAGCACTGTCATCCGGACAGACATTAGCAAAAGTTATGTACTTGCCGCAACCCCTGGAACAGACATCAACAACTGGAAAGAAATCCTGACCCCGGGCAGCGGGGTGCAATCGGTAAATGGTCAGACCGGAAGTGTCACCTTAACCAAAACAGATGTAGGCCTGGGCAATGCAGACAATACGAGTGATGCCAGCAAACCGGTCAGTACGGCTACGCAAACCGCGTTGAACGGTAAAGAAGATATCAGTAACAGAAGTACCAGCATTGCCATAGATGCAAATTCCACAGTTAAATACCCGAGTGTAAAGCTCATTAAAGATTATGTTGATGCGCAAACTTCTGCCGGGGCTCCGGATGCAAGCACTACAGCAAAAGGTCTGGTTCAGTTGACCAGCGACCTTGGTGGAACAGCTACGGCACCAAAGGTGACCAATGTCGGTGGACTTACTGCTACCACTGTAGCGGGTGGCGTAACCCTGGCCAATAATGCCACGAATTTAAATACAGCCAGTACCATTGTCAGAAGAGATGCCTCAGGTAATTTTACCGCAGGGACCATTACCGCTAATCTTCAGGGAAATGCCACAACGGCAACATCCGTTAGCGGCACAGTACCCGTAGCAAACGGAGGAACTGGTTTAAACACTTTAACACCGGGAAGTTATTTGTATGCGGCTAGTGCAAGCACCGTAGGACAAAAAACACCTGCGCAGATGAAAACCGATCTGGGCCTGAACAATGTAGACAATACGAGCGATGCCAATAAACCCATCAGTTCGGCTGCACAAACTGCGCTGAATGGTAAAGAAGATTTGAGTAATAAGAGTACAAACGTGACTACAGATGCGACCTCAGATCTAAAATATCCAAGTGTAAAAGCCCTGGTGGCCTATGTGGATACAAAAACTTCAGCAGGTGCCTCCCCGGCAACAGCAACCACACAGGGAATTATCAAACTGGCGGGTGATTTGGGCGGTACGGCCGACCTGCCCACTGTTCCTGGAAAACAGCCTATAAATGCCAATTTAACAGCCATCGCCGGACTGGCGGGGAATGGGTTGATTGCCAAAACGGGAAGCGGAACAGTGGCGGCACGTACCATTACGGGCAGTTCAGATGTCGATGTGACTTTTGGGGACGGTGTTTCCGGGAATCCGACCATCGGCTTAAAAAAGACAACTGTAACCCCTGGAACCTATACTTCTGCAAATATCACAGTAGATGGGAATGGAAGGATCACTGCAGCATCAAATGGTACAGGTGGTGGAGGTGGAGCTGCAACAAACATCAGTATTACCCCATCGGCAAGCCAGGCCATCATCAACTCCAGTACGGGCAGCGGGGCAACCCTGGAAGGCGGGTCAACGACAAATGCCAGTTTAATGCTGCCAGGTGACAAATCCAAATTGAATAAAATTGCAGACATCACAGCCGCAGACGCCAATAAAGTGCTGACGGTGAATGGCACAGGAACCGCTGCAACCTGGGTCGCGCCGGCAGCTGGTGGTGGTGGTGCAATGCAAGTCTATAATCC
>NZ_JABAZW010000068.1:0-4176 GCF_018608325.1 Brevundimonas sp.
GGCCAATTCCACGCCCCTGACCGACGGCGCCTCGACCGTGCTTCTGGCCAGCGAAGACTGGGCCAAGTCGCGCGGTCTGCCGATCCAGGCCTATCTGCGAACGGGCGAGGCGGCGGCGGTCGATTTCGTCGGCGGAGATGAAGGGCTGCTGATGGCGCCTGCCTATGCCGTGCCGCGCATGTTGGCGCGGCTGGATTTGAAGCTTCAGGATTTCGACTTCTACGAAATCCACGAGGCTTTCGCCGCTCAGGTGCTGTGTACGTTGAAGGCCTGGGAGGATGAAGACTACGCCCGCACCCGGCTGGGCCTGAATTCGGCGCCCGGCGCCATTGATCGGGCCAAACTCAATATCAACGGCGGGTCGTTGGCGGCGGGGCATCCGTTCGCGGCGACGGGCGGGCGCATCCTGGCCAATCTGGCCGCCATGATCGACCGCAACGGCGGCGGGCGGGGGCTGATCTCCATCTGCGCCGCAGGCGGGCAGGGCGTGGTCGCGGTGGTCGAGAAATGAGCCCTGCGCCCGACCTCGCAGCAGACATGGACCGGCTGTGGGCCGAGCGTTTCTGGACGAAATCCTATCGCGCGGGCGTGCCCGTCCTCATCGAGGATGAACTGGCGCGCTGGAACTCGGTGCAGCAGTTGTTCGAGGCGGATGCGCAAAAGTTCGCCGACCGTCCCGGCTTCGTCAGTCTGGGGTCCGCCGTGACCTATGGCGACATGCTGACGGCGGCCAAGGCATTCGGCGCCTGGCTTCAGTCGGCCGGGGTTCAGCCGGGCGAACGGGTGGCCCTGATGATGCCCAACTGCCTGCAATATCCGGCGGCCTTGTTCGGGGTGCTGTTCGCGGGTGCGGTGGTGGTCAATGTCAATCCGCTCTACACGCCGCGCGAACTGAACCACCAGCTGAAGGACAGCGGCGCGGTCGCCATCGTGGTCATGGACATGTTCGCCGCCACGGTGGAGCAGGCGCGCGAGGGAACCGACCTGCGCCACGTCATCGTCACCGCCATAGGCGACATGATGGGCGGGCTGAAAGGCGCCGCCGTCAGCGCCATGATGCGTCACGTCCAGAAGCTGGTCCCCGCCTATCGCCTGCCGGGCAGCCATGGCTGGAAGCGGGTGATGGCCGGTGCGCGTCGACTGAGGCTGCAGGCCGTTGAGACGCGGCCCGAAGACATCGCCTTCCTGCAATATACAGGCGGCACCTCAGGCGTGGCGAAGGGGGCGATGCTGACCCATCGCAACATACTGGCCAATACGATTCAGGGGCGGGTCTGGCTGCTGGATCAGATCGATCAGACAAGGCCGCTGGGCAATGTCACCATGCTGCCGCTGTACCATATATTCTCGCTGACGGCGAACCTGATGATGTTCACCGGGGCGGGCGGCCGCAACATCCTGATCGCCAATCCGCGCGATGCGAAACGGGTGGAATGGATCCTGCGCAAGGAGCGTTTCGTCGGCATGACGGGACTGAACACCCTGTTTGTCAGCCTGATGAAGAGCAAGGCGTTCCGCGAACGCGACTTCTCTGACCTGAGGCTGACGATCGCCGGCGGCATGGCGACCCAGAGGGTGGTGGCCGAGGAATGGCAGGCGGTGACAGGCGCGCCTCTGATCGACGGCTATGGCCTGACGGAGACCTCGCCGGTGGTCTGTATCGGGCGCGTCGATCTGGAGCGGCCGCAGGCCATGGGCTTCGACGGAACCGTCGGCCTGCCGGTTCCCTCGACCGAGGTGCGGATGCGCCGCGAGGACGGAAGCTGGGCCGGGATCGACGAAGAGGGCGAGCTGTGCGTGCGCGGCCCGCAGGTCATGCTGGGTTACTGGAAACGACCTGACGAAACCGCCAAGGTCCTGTCAGATGACGGGTGGCTGGCGACCGGCGATGTCGGGGTGATGCAGGCGGACGGGCGGGTGCGTCTGGTGGACCGGATCAAGGACATGATCCTGGTCTCCGGCTTCAACGTCTATCCGGGCGAGATAGAGGATGTGGTCGCCAGCCATCCGCTGGTCGAAGAGGTCGCCGCCGTCGGCGTGCCGGATGCGGCCCAGGGCGAGCGGATCAAGATCGTGGTCGTGCCGCGTTCGCCGGACCTGACGAAAGAGATGCTGATCGCCCACTGCCGCGCGCAGCTGACCGGCTACAAGGTGCCGCGCATCGTGGAGTTCCGCAGCGAACCCCTGCCCAAGACGGCGGTGGGCAAGGTGCTGCGTCGCGAACTGCGCGGCTGATGCCGATCAGCCTGCTGCGCCTGCGCGCCTGCGGGTGATCAGCAGGCCGAAGGCCGCCGCCAGCGGGAACATCAGCACCCCATAGACCGCACCGGGCAGGGTCATCTCCGGGCTGTGCAGCACCGACTGGGCGATGACGATGGCCAGGGTGGCGTTGTGCAGTCCGACCTCGAAGGCGCTGGCGATGGCCTGCGGGCGCTCGATCTTCAGCAGGCGCGGCACGATGAAGCCGATGCTCAGGCTGAACAGGCAGAACAGGATGGTGATCCCGGCCAGCGCCTGGAAGTTGGCAAGCAGCACATCCAGACTGGACGCCGCCGCGCCAAGGATCACCAGCGTCAGGATCAGGATCGATGCGATCCGCACCGGCTTGTCCATTGCGCTGGCGAAACCGGGTTTCAGGCCGCGCACCAGCATCCCCAGGCCCACGGGGACCAGCACGATCATGAAGACCTCGATGGTCTTGGTCAGTTGCAGCCCCACCTTCGTGTCGCCGGGCTGGAAATAGGCCACCGCCAGATTGACGATGACCGGAAGGGTCACGACCGCGATGACCGAGTTGATCGCGGTCAGGCTGATGTTCAGGGCCACGTCGCCGCGGAACAGGTGGCTGTACAGATTGGCGGTGGTCCCGCCCGGCGACGCCGCCAGCAGCATCATGCCCACCGCCAGAATGGGCGGCAGCTGGAAGATCAGCACCAGTGCGAAACAGACGGCAGGCAGCAATAAAAGCTGACACGCCAGCGCCACCGCCGCCGCCTTGGGCTGTCGCCCCACCCGTACGAAGTCGGACGGCGTCAGGCTTAAACCCAGCCCGAACATGATGATGCCCAGCGCGATCGGCAGCCCGATCAGGGTCAAAGGCGAGCCCATAAGTCTATCCCCCTGTTGTCGTCAGTCGCGCCCGGACAGCGCCCGTCCCGCCGCCCGTCCCGAGAAGATGCATCCGCCCAGGAAGGTGCCTTCCAGCGCATTGTAACCATGCAGGCCGCCGCCGCCGAAACCAGCGGCTTCACCTGCGGCATATAGACCCTCCAGCACTGCCCCCTCGGGCGTAAGAACGCGGCCCGACAGGTCGGTCTGCAGTCCGCCCAGCGACTTGCGCGTCAGGACATGCAGCTTGACCCCGATCAGCGGCCCGGCCTGCGGATCCAGCACCTTGTGCGGCGCCGATGTGCGCGCCCAGCGGTCGCCCTTGTAACGGCGGCTGTTGTGGATGCCCTGAACCTGAACATCCTTGGCATAAGGGTTATCCATCTGGGCGTCGCGGTCCTCGACCTGACGGCGGATCAGGGCGGGGTCCAGCAGCGGTTGGTCCGTCAGGCCGTTCATCTTGCCGACCAGTGCTTCCAGATCATCGGCGACCACGAAGTCCGCGCCCTTGTCGCGGAAGGCGGCGACTTCTCGTGGCGCGCCTTTTCCCAGACGAGAGCGCAGCACGCCCAGCAGATTGCGGTTGGTGATGTCGGCGTTCTGCTCTGACCCCGACAGGGCGAACTCCTTGGCCAGCATCTTCTCGGTGACGATGAACCAGGAATGGTCGTGCGCGGCCAGATCAGGCGTGGTGCGCAGATATTTCAGTGTCGCCACGGTGTCGTATCCGGGCAGGGCCGGGAAGGGCAGCCGCCGTCCCAAGGCATCGAACCACAGCGGCGAAGGTCCGGGCAGAATGCGGATCGCGTGTTTGGGCCAGATCGGCGCCCAGTTCTGCACCCCCTCGACATAGTGCCACATGCGGTCCCGGTTCACGAGACGGGCGCCCGCCTCAGCTGCGATGTCCAGCATCCGCCCATCGACATAGGCGGGAACCCCGGTGATCATCTCACGCGGCGGTGCGCCCAGCCGCTCCGGCCAGTATCTGCGCACCAGATCATGATTGCCGCCGATTCCGCCGGTGGCCAGGATCACGGCGGGCGCCTTCAGCGTGAAGTCGCCGACGAC
>NZ_JABAZW010000068.1:4208-16186 GCF_018608325.1 Brevundimonas sp.
GCGCCGCGCGGCGCATCATCAGGCGCCAGCACGCCTCCGGTTACGCCGACGACGCGGCCGGCCTCAACCAGCAACTGATCGACGCGGTGGCGGTGGTGAAACCTCAATCGCCCTTGTTTGGCGGCGTCCCTGGCCCGTTCGGCGAAGGGTTCCGACACTCCCGTCCCGGTTCCCCAGGCGACGTGAAAGCGCGGTACGGAATTGCCGTGGCCAAACGCCTTGCCGCCGCCCCGTTCAGCCCACCCGACCATCGGCGTCAGTTTCACGCCATGCTGGCGCAGCCAACTCCGTTTTTCGCCTGCGGCGAACTCAACATAGGCCCGGCCCCATTTTGCGGCCCATTCATCCTCGGCTTTCGGCCCGTCCAGCCTGTCCCAACCGGCGCTGCCCTGCCAGTCCCGCCAGGCCAGTTCGAAGCTGTCGCGCACGCCCAGCCGCCTCTGCTCGGGCGAGTTGACCAGGAACAATCCGCCGAACGACCAGAAGGCCTGTCCGCCCAGATTGCCGGGGTTCTCCTGATCCACCAGCGCCACGCGCTTTCCAGCCTGAACCAGCTCATTGGCGGCCACCAGACCTGCCAATCCCCCGCCTACGATGATGACATCGGCGTCCATATTTCCCCCCGGCTTTCATAGGTATTAGGCGCAACTCTCAGTCAGAGAAAAGGCGCTTATTTCGCGTACATCTATGTCAATAGGTATTGACATAGAGGTGAGTACCATGATGGTCTAGCCACAATCGCTGCTGGCGCCGCCCCAGTTTGCGAAACCAAATCGGCGGCATGGAAACGTTCAGCGGACTCGTTGGGAGACGGGCCGCACCCTGGGGAGGGATTCAGATGGCGACATCCGTCGTTCGCGCACGCTTGGCTGCAACAGCATCAATTCTGGCCATGTGCGCAGCCGCGCCCGCCTTGGCCCAGACCGCGCCAGCCACGGCGACGGTGGATGACATCATCGTCACCGCACAGAAGCGCGAGCAAGCCATTCAGGACGTGCCAATCGCCGTTTCGGCCTTCTCGGCCGAGACGCTTGACGCGATGAAGATCGAAGGCGGCTCTGAGTTGTTGCGGGCTATCCCGAACGTCAGTTTCTCTAAGAACAACTTCAGTATGTACAATTTCTCGATCCGCGGGATCGGGACCAAGGCGATTTCGGCATCGTCGGATCCGGCGGTGGCGGTCAGTTTCAATAATTCGCCGATGATCCGTAACCGCCTGTTCGAGTCTGAATATATGGATGTCAACCGGGTGGAGGTTCTGCGGGGGCCACAGGGCACCTTGTATGGCCGTAACGCTACGGCGGGCGTCGTCAATATGATCCCCAATCTGCCGGGCCCAGATTTTGACGCCATGATGAAGGCGGAGGCCGGGAACTTCGGCTCGATGCGCGGTCAGATGATGGTGAATATTCCGCTGTCCGAGACTTTCTGGGTCAGAGGTGCGGCGTCCATGACTAAGCGCGACGGCTTTGACTACAACACATACAACGAAACCAGCGTGAATGGGCGAGATCTTTATTCGACCAGGCTGTCTGCCGCATGGGAGCCGAGCAATAGGTTTAACGCCAATTTCTTGTGGGAGCATTTCGAAGAGGATGATGATCGCTCCAGGACAGGAAAGCAGCTTTGCACCCGTGACCCTGGTCCTGAAACAATTGGTTCCTATACGATCACGGATAAGGGCCAGAGAGGGAAGCTAAGCCAAGGCTGCCTTCCGGTTTCTCTATATTCGGACTCAGCTTACCAAACGCCAAATGCATCCGGCATGGCGCAACTTCAGATATTGTCTCAAGCTTTATCGATTGGCTATAAGGCGTCACCTTTCCGATCGATCAACATCATGGACGAAGGGGTAGATCCATATCTTGGTGTTGTTCAATCTAGAAATCTACGCGAGATCTCGACCAACTATAATCCGATATACAAAGCGAAAAACGACATACTTCAGATGAATATGTCTTTTGATCTTACTCCTACAACGAAAATAATTTCTCAAACTCTTTATACAAGGGACAGATTTTACGCTAGCCAAGACTATTCTAGATTTGTCTCGAACGACATATTTAACGACAGTGATGGTTTGCTGGATGTATTTGGACGTCCGTTCTCGGGGTCCGAAATTTCACCAGGTGGATATTACCTGGACCCGCAGCTGGGTCTATCTAGAAAGATGCTATCTATAGATGTAAGTCAGTCGGAAAATGATCAATTTTATCAAGAATTGAGAATTCAATCATCTGTAAATAACTGGTTCAGCTTCAATGCAGGTTTAAATTATTTAAAATTTAATACAGAAGATAACTACTATGTATTTAACAATACATTTTCCATGATGGCGGAGTATTTCTACAATAGGGATGCGTCGAAAAATCCCAAAATCATAAGCATGCCTTGCACAAACGGCGCCGTTATCGAGTGCGTCTATGTAGATAAAACGCCGCTGTCTTCATTGGCTGGTGATGGTCATAACTATTTTAGAAGTAAAAATGTCGTAAGTACAGAATCGTATGCGGCGTTTGGCGAGGCCTATTTTGATATAACTGACACAATAAGGCTGACTTTGGGCGCCAGATATACGGACGACAAAAAAGTAACTACACCATATCCGAGTCAACTTCTTCTCGGTTATTCAGACGTCCTGGGAGGCATAACGACGGGTGGGTCGGTTGCTCGAGGTCTTGTGGCTGATCCTGATATTAAGCAAAGTTGGAGTGCATTTACTGGACGTGGGGTCTTGGATTGGAAGCCCACTAACGACGTCATGTTTTATGCATCTATTGCGCGTGGATATAAAGGTGGCGGCGCTAATCCACCTAGAGCCGATATAGATCCGTCTGTTGTCCAGTATCAGCCTCTGCCGGCAACTTTCGATCCTGAATATGTCACGTCCCTGGAAATCGGCAGCAAAATGAATCTGCTCGATGGCAAGATGCGATTAAATGTGACTGGTTTTTATTACGATTATGAAGATTATCAGGTGTCGCAAATCGTTGATCGTATTTCTCTTAATGAGAATTTTGACGCCAAGTCGATGGGTGTCGAAATGGAGGCAATATGGAAGCCGACTCGCAACTTCCGTATGGATGCTAATTTTGGATATCTACGAACAAAGGTTGGCTCCGGACAGAAATCTGTTGATGTTATGAACCGGACTCAAGGAAATCCAGACTGGGTTCTTGTCAGGCCATGGGCCCAGGTTCCTTCAAACTGTATTGCCCCGAAGAAGCACGTTGAAACTGTTCTTTCGTCACCATTCAATAGTTTGTGGATCTATGCGCTGTCCGCGCTTTGCGGTGGAGCTGCGCGAATAGGGTCATTTGATCCCGAGTTTCCGTCCACATTGCCTTTCCATATGTTCTTCGGAATCGACTATAATCCTCTTCGCGACGCCGAGAACGGCGGGCGTGGATTCTCAGCAGATTTAAGTGGAAATGAGCTCCCTAATGCTCCGAGAATGACAGGTAATATTGGAGCTCAGTATACGTTTGATAGTCAGGATTGGTCGGTCACCATTCGTGGCGACTATTATCGCCAATCGTCGAGTTATTTCAGAATATATAACACTGATTACGATAGGTTGAAGGGTTGGGGGAGCGCTAATTTCGCGATTACGATCGAAAATCTATCGTCAGATATTAAGGTACAGGCTTATGTTAAGAATGCGTTTGATGATGCGCCCATTGTGGACGCATTTACCAATAGTGATGATTCAATGTTGACAACTAATGTTTTCACATTGGATCCTAGGGTCTTTGGTTTTAGTGTAAGTAAATCGTTCTAATCCATTTGAGATAGTATGTGATTTGTGTATAGTTATATAGACGCGATATTGCGTCGAAGGAGGGAAGTCATGAAGAAGTTTGCTTATTTGGTTGCCGGAGCTGTTGCTGGCTTGGCCGCTATGGTTGGTGCCTCTAGTGCTTCTGCCCAGTCCTGGTCGCCCGCTCCTGCTAATGGGTGGTCGTTGAACGGGGTATTAAATGTTCAACAAACATTGTCTCTTAGCTGCACCGTAACGGGACATGCTAAAACCTATACTTCTAATACTGGCGATATAGACGCGTTTAATTTTTCAGGTGGGTTGTGTGGAGGAATTACTCCGAATCTTAACTGGGCCATCGAGCCAATTTACATTGGCGCCGGTGGTGGGGTTCGTGTTCATATCAATGTAAAGGCCCTGTTTAGCACGTGCTCAGGATACATTGATGGTGAGCTCGTCGGGCAAAAAATCGTTTTTAATAGACAAGAAGTCAAAAAACTTGATGGAAGTTCTAATTCTCCCAAATGTTATGTCGAAGGATATGCAGATCTAACGCCTACGGCGCCGAACTCATCTCCTCTGTCCATTTCGTAAATGGGTCGCCGCCCCGCGTTATGCGGGGCGGCTTCTTATTAGTAATAATGCCTGTTGATTTCGTGTTTATCGAGATTTCGAATTAACTATATGGTTTGATCTTGGTTGATAGGGTGGCTGAATGATTTGGCTTCCGTTCATTAGTGTCATTGCTATTGGGCAAGCGGAAATCATTCCTCCTAGTTTTTTTATTGAAAAAACGGACGAGCAAGTCGCTCCTAATATTTTATCTACTCCTGTGGATGTGGATGACGTCGAGGTCCTAGTGCGTAGAGGGGCCGCCCTTGTTGCGCCAGAAGTGGAGTTAGAGGGCGCCGAAATCGACGCACTTGGCGCTTGGGATGTGGGGGAGGTCTTGACCCGACTACGCGAGATGCTCGGCATTAGTGATCAGTTGCTCGTGATCATTAATGGGAAGCGTGTGCCAAACCCGGAGGTGTTTTCGGGCTTTCCGCCAGATGCGTTGGTAAGGGCGGAATTGCTTCCATCGGAAGGGGGGGCTCTCTATGGTGGCCTGCCGGGGCAGAGGGTGGTTAATCTTGTCCTGCAGCAGCATTTTTCCAGCTACGATGGACGGACGGCGGGTTCTCGTCCGACGCAGGGCGGTACGACTTCATTGTCGGGAGATCTACGAAGGTCAGGGATATCGGGCGAGAAGACCTATCTCCTTGGTGGGCAGGCATCCCGTGAAACGGCTTTGAGGGCTGATGAACGGCGCCGTGAAATATTGCACGATGGCCTTGAGGCGGGGGCGGTTACGATACGACCGAGCGGAGATGCTTGGGCAGGAAATGCAATGCTCACACGTCCCTTCGGGGCGTGGTCTAGCGTGTTCAGTCTAAACGGGCAGGTGCGGCGTAGTCGTTCTGTTGTGCGTTTCGACAGCGATATCTTTGAGACCAATCGCCGAACTGAAAGTCTTAGCGGTTCGGCGGGGCTTAGCCGTTTTGTGGCAGGGTGGAGTTTGTTGGCCAGCCTGAATGGCCAGGTGTCGCGTTCGCTCGAAGATGGCGCCGTCGATACACGCAACGAAAACCAATCGATAAGTTTGAATGCTTCGGCTAGCCGCAGCCTTGTTGATCTTGGAGCGGGGCCGGTTGTCGCAAATCTGAGCGCCAATCTGATGGAGAGTCGTTCAATGGTGGATCGTGCTCAAAGCCGGATGGTGACCGGTTTCCAGTCCCAAGAAGGACGTGCGTCTTTCACGATCCCCTTGGCAAGGGCAGTCGGCGCCCCGGTGGTTGGGTGGATCGGCGACATTCATGCGACATTAGGCGGGGGGCTCCGTGACAGCAGTGGGGGCGGCGGAGAAGAATTGAATGGCGCCTTGGCGTGGGCGCCGCGCAAATGGTTGCGTCTGAACGGCGCCTGGTCGACCAATTCTGATAGTATTTCGGATCTGCAGCGTTTTGAGCCCCTCTACCAGGGTGCGCCGCGCGTATTCTTTGACTTTCGAGCCGGTAAAGCAGTCGAGATTGCACCGATACTTGGCGGCAATCCGGCTTTGAAGGCGCCGCGTTCGGAGCGCTTCTCTCTTAATGCGGCTATTGGGCCCTTCACCGAATGGGGGATGGCGGGAAACTTTGGTTATCAGGCGTCAGAAGCGATGGATGGGATCGGGGTGTTGCCTGATCTGACTGCGGACGTTGAGGCGGCGTTTCCTGAGCGTTTTGAACGAGACGCCAATGGGCGCCTTATCAGTGTCGATTTGCGACCACTGAATTTAAGCTCCAGCTTAACGGAAGGTTTGACTTCAGGGTTTAATTTCAGCCTGCCGCGTCCACAGGGGGTTGCGGCAAACGAGGCTACAGTTGCTCGGTTTTCGTTGAACCACAGCCTACAGCTTCGAAATTTGACCACTCTTCTGGAAGGACGGCCGGATCTGAATCGGTTGAAGGGGGACGGCGGGGGAGTTTCCAGACAGAGTCTTAGAGCTATGTTGGACGTCAAGCGGGGGCGCTGGGGACTGAATGCTTCTGCCAGATGGCAGGACGGCTATCGAACCCGGCGAAACGGCGGACGGGATGATCCTTCTGACCTGGTTTTGAAGCCGTTCACTGCGGTGGGTCTTAAGCTCAGCTTTCAGATGATGTCGTCATCAGTACGCGCATCCACCAGCAGTGAAGAGGGCGGGGCGCGTCGACGCAGTTCCGGTCTGCAGGTGAATCTTGAGGTCGAGAACCTGTTTGACGCGCGCCCTGAGGCGAGGCTGGGTGACGGATCTGCGGCTCCTGGGTATGGCCGCGATGCCCAGGACCCGATTGGAAGGGTGGTCCGTCTGTCGGTGCAGCGACGGTTCTAGGCTTCATGATTTACTTACAGGCATTATTTCAGTGGCGGCTGTAAGCCTCTTGCCGCATCCAGTTCTGCTCTTGCGATCTCCAGATCGCGCTTGAATGCCGGGTCGGCCTGCAGGCGGGCGACTATGGCGGCGCCGACGAGGCGGCCGGCTTCGACGTCGCTGGCGTAGTGGACGCCGCAGATGACGCGGCTTTGGCCGTAATCAAGGCCGCGGGTCAGGATGGCGTTGGCGCGGTCGGGGGCCAGTTCGGCCAGAACCAGCGCCCAGGCCCAACCCAGTGCAGAATGGCCGGACGGATAGGAGCCGCTGCGGCCCAGCCACGGCTCGGGCGCGATACAGGTCTTCATCGGTTCGGCGACGAAGGGGCGGGGACGGAAATAGCCCTGTTTGGCCGGGGTTTGGATCGTCTCCAGATCGCCCAGCATCCGCCCCAGCAGCAGGGCCAGGGTCGGCATTCTGACGGGGTCGAAATCGACGCCCAGGGCTGCGTTGAAGATGCGCGGGGCGGACGGGGTCTCGATCTCATTGTCGGCGGCGGCCTGACGCCACCGGTCGGAACCCTCCAACGCGCGGGTGGCGTGATAGATGGCGACATCATCCTGTTGCCGCAGCGACCCGGCCTCTGGCGGCGGGGGCAGGAAGGCCGAGGCGTCGGGGGCGTCGTCCTTGGCCAGATAGCCGTGGGGGTGGTCGCTGAAACCCTGCCACAGGGTCGGGGCGTCGGTGCTACGGGCGGGCGCAGAGGCGCAACCGGCCGCCGTCATCAGGACGGCGACCGCGCAAACGGTCTTGATATTCATACTGTTGGTTCCGTTAGGGCGTCGGCTTATGCGAGCTGGGCGCCGGGGCGGCCGTCTTCGACGACCCAGGTGTTCAGGGTGGACAGGGCGGCCCTGGGGTCGCGCACGTCGCTGATCGCCTGATAGCGGGTGGTGGTCCGGCGCGGGGTGATCTCCATCGACATGTAGCCGCGCACACGGCTGTCGAAGAATTTGATGTGCGGGTTGCCGGGCATGGCCGACATCAGTCCGTCATAACTGGGGCCGGTCGAGGTGATGGAGGTGCCGACGAACTCGGTCGCGACGGTGGGCGAGGCCGGGTCGTTGCTGTCCAGCTTCACATCCGCCGTCCAGAAGGAGTGGTAATCGCCGCTGAGCACGACGGGGTTGCGCGGCTTCAGGGTGTTCAGAGTCTGGGTCAGGCGGTCGCGGGCCACAGGGAAGCCGTCCCAGGTGTCGGTCCAGTAGCGGGTCTCGGGTCCGCCGTCGCCGAACCGCATTCCGGCCATCAGCAGGTCCTGACCCAGAATGGTCCAGCGGGCGTCGGCGGTCTTCAGTCCGTCGTACAGCCAGCGTTCCTGATCAAAGCCCAGGAAGGTGCGTGATGGGTCCAGCCGGTCGGTGCAGACGGCGTCGGTGACGATCTGACCCTTGCCCCCATTCGGCCCGTCGCTGCAGGGCTGGCGCGACCGGTACTGGCGCCCGTCCAGCATGAAGAACTCGGCCAGCTTGCCATAGCGGACGCGGCGATAGATCGGCATCTGCAGCCGCGCATCCAGACGGGTGCGGCGGATCGGCATGGCCTCATAGAAGGCTTGATATCCGGCGGCGCGGCGGCGCAGGAAGTCGTTGGGCGAAACCCCCGCTGTCTTGGACCAGACGCCGGAATAATCGTCCTGAACCTCGTGGTCGTCCCAGATGGCCAGGCAGGGGGCGACGGCGTGCAGGCGTTGCAGGTCGGCGTCTGTGCGGTGCAGGGCGTAGCGGTTGCGATACCCGGCCAGGGTCGTCGCCTCTTCGAACCCATAGGGACGCACCACCTCGGCGGCGCGTTCCGGCCCGCGTGTGTATTCGTAGATGTAGTCGCCCAGGAACAGGGTCAGGTCCGGCGCCTCGTCGGCCATGTGGCCATAGGCGGTGAAATAGCCCGACTCCCAGTTCGAGCATGAGGCGACGGCCAGTTTCAGCGCCGCTACATCGGCGTTGGCGGCGGGCGTGGTGTGGGCGCGGCCGACGGGGCTTTGCTGGCCGGCGGCGGTGAAGCGATACCAGTAGGGGCGGCCGGGGCGCAGGCCAGCGACCTCGACATGGAGGCTGTGGGCGGCGGACTGGTCGGCGGTCTCGATGCCGCTGGCGACGATGTGGCGGAAGCCTTCGTCAGCAGAGATGTCCCAGCGCACAGCGACCGGTCCGCCCATGCCGCCCAGACCATCCGGCGCGACCGGATCGACTGCCAGACGCGTCCAGATGACGAAGCCGTCGGGCGCGGGATCGCCGCTGGCGACGCCCAGCGGGAAGACATAGGCGCCGCCCGACCCCATGCCTGCATGGGCGCGTCCGAACTGGAGCACGGCGGGTGCGGCGACCAGACCGCCCAGCAGGGCGCGGCGATGAATGCGGAAGGCGGCGTCGGTCATGAGGCAGGCTTACTTCGAAACGGCGGCTTGGGCGGAAGCAACTGGGGCGCCGAACCGGGCGCGGAAGTCGGTCAAAGGAATGGAGAATTCGTCGCGGCTCAGGAAGTCTTCGTCGCTCAGGTGCGGCTGTTCGTTGGGCTTGTACCAGCGGGCGTAGTTGGGCTCATCCGAGGCGAAGCGGCGATAGTGGGTGGACCAGGTCCGCACCCGCACGGTGGGCGTGGCGGCGTCCATGTCGAACTGCATCAACCGCATCCAGCCGTCGCCCAGAGCCGGGGCCTTGTCGGCGGGAACGCCAGCATCCAGCGCGGCCTGATTGCGGTCCTGATAGTCGGACAGGATCTGATAGACGGCGCCGCCCTGACGGTTCTGGTCGACGCGGAACGACTGGCCGTTGTGATGCCCGCTCAGCACCATGAAGATCTGCGGATTGCGCGCGACCAGCTTGTCCCAGATGGCCTGCGGGCTGTTGTCGAAGGGATCGACCACGGTCTGGTTGACGACCGGATGCGGCAGGCGCTCGCCGTCCTTGTTCAGGAAGTCGTGGGTGGTGATGATGGTCGGCAGGCCGGGATGGGCGTGGATCACCGTCTCGGCCCATTTCAGACTGGCGTCGGTGGGCGAGAACTGAAGCCCGATGTGCAGGAAGCGATAGCCACCTGCCTCGAAAATCTGGGCGCTGTCGGCGCCGTCCTGATGGGCGGCGACATACCAGGGGCGGTTCTTGAAGAACGCGCTGTCGGCGCCGAAGGCGCGCGTCCACTCGGTCGGGCCGCCGACATGGATCATGCCCATGCGGCGCAGGTCGCCCTGCGGCGCGGTCAGGTCACGCGGCCAGGATTCCTCCCACCACTGGGCGTCATAGTCGTGATTGCCCGACACGACCGAAAAGGGCAGGGCGCCGTCCAGCAGGCGGTAGGCGGCGATGGAGGCGGGTATCTCGACCTCGCGCACGCCGCGCGTCCAGCGGTCGGGGTTCATTCCGGCGGGCAGGGGCCGGGCGGAAAAGCCGCGTGCGGCGTGTTCGGGATCAATGGCGATGGTCGGGTGCTGCCACACGTCGCCCAGTCCTGTGGCGAAGACGATGTCGCCTCCGCGTGAGACGGCGTTGTCGGCGATGTAGCGCATCTGCTCGACCATCATGTCACGGGCGTCGAAGGCGAAGCCATCTGCGCGCTGATGGGTGAAGTCGACGTAGTTCTGGGTGTCCGGGATCACGGCGATGGTGAAACGCCCATCTGCCGCCAGCACAGGCGCGTGGGCCGCGCCCAGCAGCAGGCTGAAGGCCAGGGTCAGGGTTCTGGCGGTCTTTGCGATCATCGTCATGCCCATGTCTCGTGGCCCGTAATCTTTAGGGAGAAGGCGGGGCCTTGATCCGAAGACCAAGGCCCCGTTCGTCAGGTCTCAGTAGCGATAGCTGACCCGCACGCCCCAGGTGCGGGGCGGGTTGGGCGAGCCGGTCGAGGCCGAGATGAAGCGGTTGCGCGACTCTTCGGAATAGGAGTCCGTCAGATTGTTGACGTACAGGCCCACCGCATAGTTCGCATTGGCTGGACGCAGCGTCAGGTTGGCGTTGACCAGCCAGTAGGAGGCGATGATCGAGTTGGACGAGGTGCTGAACTTCTCGTCGCGATAGGCGTAGTTGCTCTCCGCCTCGACGCCCCAGCCGCCGATCTGCCAGTCATAGGCCACCGAACCCTTGTAGTCCCACTTGGGGAAGGGCAGGCGTTCGCCTGCGCGGTCGCTGTAGACGATGGTGTTGTACTCGCCGGTCACCGGGTCCTTGGCGGCTTCGGTGGCGGTGGCGTTGACGAAGAAGAACTCGTCGTATTCGCCGTACTTGTAACCGACCGACTGGGTGATGGTCAGGTTGTTCAGCGGACGCCAGCGCAGCTCCAGCTCCGCGCCCTGAATGTGCGACTTGGGCACATTGATCATCCGGCCCACGCGGCCCGTCTGGGTGTAGAGCACGCCCTGAAGCTGCTGATCGCGATAATCATAATAATAGGCCGAGGCGTTCAGCTGCAGCTTGCGGTCGAAGAAGCTGGACTTGATGCCCGTCTCATAGGCGATCAGCTCCTCGAACTTGAACGGATCAAGCTGTTCCGGCAGGCCGCTGTTGTAGGTGGTGAAGCCGCCCGACTTCACGCCGCGCGAGACGTTGGCGTAGGTCAGGATGTCGTCGCTGAAGGTGTATTCCAGACCGACCTTGCCGCTCCACTCGCCCATGTGCTGGGACTTGGAGGTGGTGGCGTTGACGCGCGGGACGGGGGCCAGAACCGCCGTCTTGAAGTCGTTCAGGTCGCGGCTTTCGTCTTCGTAGCGCAGGCCCGCCAGCAGGGTCAGGCGGTCGGTCAGCTTGTAGTCGACATTGCCGAAGACGCCGGTGGTCTGAACCTTCTGGCCGTAGGTGGTGCTCATGTAGAAGCCCAGGCCCTTGGCTTCCGAGAAGTCGGAGTAGAAGCCGCCGTCCACGCTTTCATTGGCGTGATACAGACCGGCCAGCCATTGCAGGCGGCCGCCCGTAGGCGAGGCCAGACGCACTTCCTGCGAGGTGGTTTCGATGTCGTTGAAGAAGTAGGTGCCGGCCTCGTTCGAGGACGTCGCGTCCCAGTCGTTGAACTCGCGGCGGTCAAAGGATTCGTAGCTGGCGATGGCCGTCAGGGTGGCCCAGCCCAGATCCTGGTTCAGACGCAGGCTGACGCCCTTGCCCTCGTTGTCGCGGAACGGCTTGGCGTTCGGCGATACGCCGATCAGCTGGGCGAAATAGGGGCTGATGCCCCAGCCCGTGATCCGGTGCGAGGTGTCGATCGGATAGACCCGGCCGCCGCCCGAGGTGAAGGGGGTGGTGATCAGGCGCAGGCCCCGGCCGTCGGACTCGTCGCGGCTGTAGTGCAGGTTCAGGT